>JAEUQS010000705.1 GCA_016789625.1 Acidobacteriota bacterium
CGAGGTCGATCGCGACGCCGCCGGGGATCTCTTTGCGCGGCGCGTTGGCGCCGAAGCGGAACACGTTCCAGAGAATCCTCTTGGCCTGCCAGGGCGCGAGGCCCTGCTCGGGGAAGCGCGCCGGATCGGCCGCGGCCTTGAACGCCTCTTCCGCGAGGATCGCCGAGGCGGTGTGGTGTCCGTGCCCGCCCTCGCCCGTGGTGGGGAAGCGCGTCACGATGACGTCGGGCCGGAACGTCCGGATCGCGCGGACGGTGTCGGAGAGGACGGCGTCCTTGCCCCAGATGGCCAGCGTCTCCTCGGGGTTCTTGGAGTAGCCGAAGTCCACGGCCCGCGTGAAGAGCTGCTGGGCGCCGTCCACGCGGCGCGCGGCGAGCAGCTCCTGCGTGCGGATGAGGCCGATGAGCTCGCCCTTCTCGCTGCCGATGAGGTTCTGCCCGCCGTCGCCGCGCGTCATCGAGAGGTAGGCCGTGTCGACGAGCCTGCCGTTCGCGGCCCAGGCCAGGAACGCCGTGTTCTCGTCGTCGGGGTGCGCGGCCACGTAGAGCACCTTGCCCACGACGCGCAGCTTCGCGAGCTTCTTGGCGAGGCCCGCGGCATCGGGCGTCGACCGCGGAGCCGCGGCGACGGCCACCGGGCCACCGAGAAACGCGGGAAGAACCAGGAGAGCGGCGACGCGGGACAGGGCTCGTTTCATGCGACCTCTTCGAGTGGAGTCCGGGGAATGAATTCGGGGGCTTCGCCCAGGCGGCGAGGTTAGCCGACGGTTTTACGCGACCGCTCCGGCCAAAGTTCTAGCGGTTCGAATAGAGAAGTGCCACGTTGCCACCCACCGGCCTCTCCGCAACCTTCATACCCGTGTCGAGCAGCGGGCGGATCTCCTCGAGCCGGTCCTTCTCGACGAGCACGTACGTGCGGTAGGGGCCCTTCCAGAGCCGCTCCAGGTCGGTCATCGTGCGGAGATTGGGAATATTCCGGTCCAGGTAGTAGATGTAGCTCGAGCGCCATTCCCAGAGCCCGTAGCTCACCAGCGAGCCCGGCGCCTTCGTGAGCGCAGCGGCGGTGAGCTCGCAGAACGGCTTCGCCGATTTCAGACGGTCCGCGCGGGGCAGAGCTTCGACCCCGGCGAAGACGACGAGCCCACTGAGCGTCGCGAGGAGGCCGAGGAGCGCGGGGCGCGGTCCGCGAAGGGCGGTGCCGACTGCGACCGCTCCGAGAACGGCGAAGACGATGAGCCCGATCCGCGCGGTCGTCTGCAGGTCCGCGGGAACGCGGCTCGCGATCGACGGCACGAGCAGCGCGACGGCGCCTCCGAGCAGGGCCACGCCGATGAGCGTCGCGAGGCCGCGCAGAGCGCGGGCTTCCGTCTTCAAGCCGTCCCACGCGCGCTCGAGGACGGCCGCGACGAGGATCGCGATGGCCGGCGCGACGGGCAGGATGTACGGGCTGCGCTTGCTCTGGGAGAGCGAGAAGAAGACGACGATGCCGGCGAGCCAGCACCACGCGAGCACCTCGCGGGGCTCGCGCTTCTCCTTCCTCGGCAGCACCGCGAACGGGAGGAGCAGCGACCAGGGCGCGAAATCGAGGAACACGTAGGGCAGGTAGTAGTGCCACGGCTTCACGTGGTCCCAGGCGTCCTTGAACCGCGAGAAGTTCTGCCGCACGAGCATCTCGTAGAGCACGTCCTCGTGGCCGGTCATCGCCAGCGCCACGTAGTAGGGCGCGGCCACGGCCGTGGCCACGAGCAGCGCCGCGAGGAGATGGAAGGGCCTCAGCTCCCGGAGCCGCCGCGTGACGACGAGAAAGAGCAGCACCGCGAGGCCGGGGCACACGATGCCCACGGGGCCCTTGGCCAGGAAGCCGAGCCCCGCGAAGAGGCCCGAGAGCAGCCAGCCGCGCAGGGGCGGGAGCCGCCCATCGAGCGCCGAGAACGCGAAGCCCGCGCAGCCGAGGGACGTCACCGTGACGAGGAGGTCCATCTGAATGCTGCGGGCGCACCAGAGGTACATGTACGAGGACGCGAGCACGAGCCCGGCGAGGAGCGCCCGGCGCTCGTTCGTGTGGCGCCGCACGAGACCGTAGAGGAGGAGGACCCCGAGCGTGCCGAAGAGCACGAGCGGCAGGCGGAGCGCGGCCTCGCCGGTGCCGAAGAGCGCGGCCGCGGCGCGCCCCATCCAGTAGTAGAGGATCGGCTTTTCGGCGAAGTCCTGCCCGTTCACGAGCGGCACGAGCCAGGTGCCGGCCTGCTGCATCTCCACCACGGCGCGGCCGTAGATGACCTCGTTCGGGTTCCACAGGTCGCGTGTCCCCAGACCCGGCAGGAAAAGCGCCGCGCACCAGAGGAGGAGAAGCACGAGAGGCCGTCGCATCGGGGCCGGGAGCATAGCCGTCAACGGGCGGCCGGAGGGTTTGCGATCAGCGTGAAGCGCTCGTTCGGCGACTGGATGATCACGGTGCCCCGCACGAGGCCCGAGGCGGGCGAGCCGAAGTCGGGCACGCGGTCGAAATGCACGACGGCGAAGACGCGGCCCGGGCCGTTCCAGCGGCGCTTGAACTCGGCCTCGGTGATGAGGAGCGGCGACGGGTGGGCCGACATCGCGTCGAAGCGCAGCTCGTTCACGGGTCCGATCGCCGCCGCCGCGGTGAGACGGCGCGCGTGGAAGGGGATCGTCCGGTAGAAGCTCCCCAGGTGGAGCACCTCGTCGCCAGGCCGGAGCCGCGACACGAGCGCCTCGTTGAACGTGTGCGGGGTCACCTGCCTCGCGATGATGGGAAGCGTCACGAGGAGCGTCGCGAGAAAGACGGCCCAGCCCGTTCCCAGGACCATCAGCGGGTTCTTCCGGGCCATCAGCACCGCGATGCCGGTGAGCACCAGGACGATGCCGGCGACGACGGCGTGCGGCACCACGCCCAGATCCCTCACGTCGGACAGCGTGAACGCGACCGTCAGCACCGCGGCCCCCAGCAGGACGACGAAGCCGCCGGTGAGGAGGCGTTCGCGCCCGATCTCGCGGCGCGAGAGGCCCACGCCGAGGAGGATGGCCGCGGGCGGGAAGAGCGAGCCCACGTAGGGCACGAGCTTCGCGGTCGAGGCCGAGAAGAAGAGCAGCACGAACGCCGCGTAGCAGAAGAGGTACGTCTCGACTCCGCGCTCGGCGCGCTCCTTCCGCGTGCGGGGCCACACCTCGCGGAGCGCGGGCGCGAGAAACGTGAACGGCAGGAGCCCGGCGGCGACGATGGGAAGGAAGAACCAGAACGGCTCGCCGCGGTTGTGCTTGTTCGTGAAGAAGCGCGCGAACTGCTCGTTCCACACGTAGTAGCGGAGGAACGCGGGCTCCTCGAGCGCCACGAGGACGTGCCAGGGGATGGCGACCGCGAGGAACACGAGGAGCGGGCCCGGCGAGAAGAGCCGCGGGAGAACCCGATATCGCCCGGTGAGCGCGACGAAGAGCAGGATCGCGCCGCCCGGCAGGATGAGCCCCACGAGCCCCTTGGCGAGGATTCCCGCGCCGCAGGCGAGGTGAAGGAGGTAGAGGGAGCGCTGGGCGCGATTGCGGTCTCCCTTGGCCTCGTGGTCCTGGAACGCGGCGAACGCCAGCGCCGAGCACACGAGCGCGCACGAGAGCACGGAGTCGAGCGTGTTGATGCGGGCGAACGCGAAGAAGAAGAGCGACGCCGAGAGGACCGTGCACGAAAGGAGCGCGGCCTTCTCGCCGAAACGCGGGCGCGTGAAGAAGAAGACGGCCAGCAGAGTGACGAGGGCCGCCAGCTTGGACGGCATGCGCGCGGCGAACGGCTCGAGCCCGAAGATCCCGAGCGAGATGGCCGAGATCCAGGGCTGGAGCGGCGGCTTCTCCAGGAACGGCACGCCGTTGAAGCGCGGGATGAGCCAGTCCCCGGTCGCGAGGATCTCCCGTCCGATCTCGGCATAGCGCCCCTCGTCCGGGTCGAACAGGGGGACGTACCCCGGCTCCGCGAGGAGGAGGAGGGTGAGCACGCCGAGCAGGATCCGGAGCGCGCGGTTGGCGGAGCTCAAACGTGGCGCTCGAAGGGCGGAAACCCGCGATTGCTGGAGGACGTCGTCACCGCCGCGGATTATCGGTGCGGACCGGCCGCGAGACGAATCCCATTGGGCACGGCCCTTGCGTTGCCCAACCGCATGTTGGAGCGCATTCGCCGCGATTGGAAAGAATTCAAAGACGACACGCCCGGGAAACGGTTCGTGAACCGTTTCGAGAAGACGGAGCGCACCCCCGGGGCACGCGGCTGGCGGATCGGGATCATGACCGTCGGCCTCCTCGTGATGGCGGCCGGCATCGTGCTCATGCCGTTGCCCGGGCCCGGCATCCTGATCGTCGCGCTCGGCGCCGGGATGCTGTCCCAGGGCTCGAAGCGGATGGCGCGGGGGCTCGACTGGCTCGAAGTGAAAGCGCGGAAGCTGGCCGTGAAGACGAAACGGGCCTGGAACGCCGCGCCCATGCCCATCAAGGGCGCCGTCGCGCTCGTCGCCGCGATCGCCGTCACGGGGTTCGGGTATCTGACCTACCGGATGGCGTTCGCGACGTAAGTTCCTCTCGCGGTGTGCCAAAGTCATCCCCTGTGGACGATGCTCAGAATGTCCTTCGCGTGGTCTGGTGGATCGGGGCCGGGGCGGCGGCAACTTTCATTGTCTTTGCCGAGAGCAGCTACCTTTGGCCGAGGGCGAATGCCACGCTCGATCAGGGATACGTCGTCTCGGGAGGTACCCGCAACTACGGTCTTCAGATCTTCTACTCGTACGAGTACCGGAATCGGCGGTACCAAGGGACAACCTATCGGCTCGGAGGAGAGTTCTTCGACAACGTGTCGAGCGCCCGACAGGCCCTGGACAGGCTCGAGTCCGCGCCCTTCCCGGTTGCCGTCTGCCCCTGGTTCCCGAGCCAATCCTGCGTGATTTCAGGCATGCATTGGCTCGGGATCCTCCTCCTGACGGTCTTCGTGACGGGGTTGGGGGATCTTGGGAGCGTCTGGTGATGCGATGAGCCGGGCCAGACAATCTGATCAGGACGCGGGCTGAGGCTCCTCGGACGGAGCCGGCAACGCGGACTCCGGATGCGTGTCCGTTTCGTCCGCCCTCACCTTGTGCTCCCGCGCGAGGAGCGTGTACATCGACGGAATGACGAAGAGCGTGAGCAGGGTTCCGAACGTCAGCCCGCCCACGACGACGATACCCAGCGACTGCCGGCTGCCCGACGCGGCGCCCAGCGACAGAGCGATGGGGAGGATGCCGAGCACCGACGCGAACGTCGTCATGAGGATCGGACGGAAACGCGACGCGGCGGCCTCGAGCGCGGCCTCCCGCACCGAGAGCCCGGCTTCCTTGCGCTGGTTCGCGAACTCCACGATGAGGATGCCGTTCTTCGTGATCAGTCCGATGAGCACGATGATGCCGATCTGGCTGAAGACGTTGAGCGACTGCCCGGTGACCCACAGTGAGAGCACGGCCCCCGCGAGCGACATCGGCACCGTGAGCAGGATGATGAACGGGTCCACGAAGCTCTCGAACTGAGCTGCGAGCACGAGGTAGATGAGGACGAGCGCCAGGAGGAACGCGAAGAGCACGCTCGACGAGCTGTCGCGGAAGTCGCGCGATTGTCCCGCGAGAGACGTGCGGAACGTCGCCGGCAGCACCTTGGCGGCGATGCCCTCCAGCGCGGCGATGCCCTCGCCCAGCGTCTTCCCGGGCGCGAGGCCGCCGGACACCGTGGCCGAGATGTAGCGGTCGTAACGGTAGATGGCCGCGGGGCTCGTCTTCTCCTCGTACTTCACGAGCGTCGCGAGGGAAATCATCTGGCCCCGCGAGCTGCGCAGGAACAGCCGCTCGAGCGACGCGGGCTCGTTGCGGTCGCTCCGGTCCATCTGCCCGATCACCTGGTACTGACGGCCCTCGCGCACGAAGTAGCCGAAGCGCTGGTCGCCGAACGCGAGCTGCAGCGCGCGGCCCACGTCTGCGGCGGTCACCCCCACCTCCGCCGCGCGCGCGCGGTCGATGGTGAGCGTGGCCTCGGGCTTGTTCACCTTGAGATCCGCGTCCACGAAGCGCAGCTCGGGCAGCTTGTTGGCCTCCTCGAGGATCTTCGGGAGGGTCTCCACCATGTCGGCCAGAGTCGGGGCCTGGAGCACGAACTGCACGGGCTGCCCGCCCTGCCGGCTCCCGATCGTGGGAGGCTGCGCGGGAAAGATGCGGAGCTCCGTGAACTCCCGGGGCAGGTCGCGCGAGATCTGCTGGAAGATCTGGTCCTGCGTGCGCCCTCTTTCGTCGGGCGGCTTCAAGTAGATGTTCTGGAGGCCCGTGTTCACGGCCCCGCCGAAGAGCGCCGTGATCGAGAACGTGCGGCGCGTCTCGGGAATGTTGTCGCCCACCCACGCGCCCAGACGGTCGAGCGACCGGGACGTGTAGTCGAACGTCGCGCCCTCGGGCGCCCGCACGTTCACGCGGATGTTCGAGCGGTCTTCCAGAGGCGCGAGCTCCGAGGGGATCCGCCTGCCCACGAGGAACGTGACGGCCACGGTGGCGAGGAGCGCGGCGATCGCGAGGAACCGGAAGCCCAGCACGCGGCCCAGCACGCCGCGGTAGCCGTTCTGGAGGCCCTGGAAAAACGGTTCCGTGAGCCGGTAGAAGCCCGACGGCTCGTGCTTCTTCAGGAAGAAGCGGCACATCATGGGCGAGAGCGACAGCGCGACGAATGCCGAGACGAGCACCGAGCCCGCCACCACGACGCCGAACTCGCGGAACAGGCGGCCCGTGAGGCCCTGCAGGAAGATGATGGGGAGGAACACGGCCGCGAGCGTGATCGTGGTGGAGATGACGGCGAAGTAGATCTCCCGCGAGCCGTCCACCGCGGCCTTCCAGGGCGTCATGCCCGCTTCCACCTTGGTGTAGATGTTCTCGAGCACGACGATCGCGTCGTCACAGACGAGGCCGATCGAGAGCACCACCCCCACGAGCGTGAGGACGTTGATCGAGAAGCCGGCGGCGTACATGAGGAAGAACGCCGAGATGATGCTCACGGGAATCGCGAGCACGGGGATGAGCGTCGCTTTCCAGTCGCGGAGGAAGAGATAGATGATCGCGGCCACGAGGAGGAACGCGATGAGGAGCGTCTCCTCGACCTCTCTCACCGAGCGCCTCACGAACGTCGTGAAGTCGTAGCCGATGCCGAGCGTCAGCTCCTTCGGCGCGAGCTTCTTCACCTCTTCGAGCCGCTTGTAGAACTCGTCGGCGATGGCGATGGCGTTCGTGTTGGGCTGGGGGATGATCGCGACCCCCACCATCGGCACGCCGAACGCCTTGATGCCCGTGCGCTCGTTCTCGGCCGAGAGCACCGCCCGGCCCACGTCCTCGAGGACGATCTGCCGGCCGCCCGTCTCCCGGGCGCGGCCGCCCTCGCGCCGGATGATCATCCGGTTCCATTCCTCGGGCGTCTCGAGGCGGCCCATCGTCTTGAGGCCGATCTCCGTGGTCGCGCCCTCGAGGCGGCCCGAAGGCAGGTCGACGTTCTCGCGCGCCACGGCCTCGCGCACGTCCTGCGGCGTGACGCGATGGGCGTTCATGCGGTTCGAGTCGAAGAGGAGCCGCATGGCGTAGCGCTTGTCGCCGAAGATGCGCACCGTGGAGACGCCGGGGATCGTCTGCATCCGCTCGCGCACCACGCGGTCGGCGAAGGCGGCGACGTCGAGAATGCTCATCGAGGCGCTCTCGATCGTCATGAAGACCACGGGATCGCTGTCGGCGTCGGCCTTCTCCACCACGGGCGGGTCGATGTCGGCGGGGAGGCGGCGCACGGCGCCCGAGACCTTGTCGCGCACGTCGTTGGCGGCGGCCTCCATGTCGACGCTCAGGTCGAACTCCACGCGGATCTGGCTCTGCCCCTCGCGCGACGTGGACGAGATCGTGCGGATGCCGGCGATGCCGTTGATCGCCTGCTCGAGGGGCTCGGTGATCTGCGAGTCCACGATGTCGGGCGAGGCGCCCGTGTAGTTCGTGGTGACGGTGACGATCGGCGGATCCACGGCCGGGTACTCGCGCACGCCGAGGTAGGTGAAGCCCACGACGCCGAAGAGCACGATGAGCGTGGAGAGGACGATCGCGAGGACCGGCCGCCGGATGCTGACGTTCGAGAGGCTCATGACTTCAGGGTCGCCTTCACGGCCTGCCCGTCGCGGACGCGCAGGAGGTTGCTCGTCACCACGCGGTCGCCGGCGGAAACCCCGGAGAGAATCTGGACGATCTCGGCGGTGCGCACGCCGACCTTCACCTCGACCTGCTTCGCCTTGCCGTCCTTCACCACGAAGACGCTCTGGCCCCGCACCGAGGGCACGATGGCGTGCGACGGCACCGAGAGCGTGCCCTTCTGGTCGGTCACGGGCAGCAAGACGTTGGCGAAGGCGCCGGGCATGAGCCCTTCGGTGCGGTTCACGACACCGCGCACGAGCACCGAGCGCGTGGATTCCTCCACCTCGGGCTCGACGGCCGAGACCGTGCCCGTGAACGTCTCGCCGCGGCCCTCGATGGAGAACGAGAACTCCTGCCCCGCGCGAATCGCGCTGCCGTGCCGCTCGGGCACGCGGAAGTCGATCTTGTAGCGCGAGAGATCCTGGAACGTGGCGAGGACGTCCTTGGGCTCGACCCAGGCGCCCTCGGACACGCGGCGGAGGCCGAGCGTGCCGTCGAACGGCGCGCGGATCTTCGTTTTCGCGAGCGTCACCTCGAGGACGCGGCGCTGCGCGCGGGCCTCGGCGAGCTGGGTCTCGATGCGGTCGAAGTCCTGCTGGGTGGTGAGCTGCTCGTCGCGCAGCTTCTTCTGACGGGCCAGCTCGCGCTCGGCCAGCGATTCGCGCACGCGGAGCTGCTCGAGCTGGGCCTCGAGGTCGGCCGAGTCGAGCTCGAAGAGCGGCTGACCCTTCTTCACGAACGTGCCTTCCCGCGCGTCGATCTTCACGAGGCGCCGCGAAAGCTCCGAGCGCACGTCGACCGATTCGTAGGCGCCGAGCGTGCCCACCGCGGGCACGCCGATGCCGAGCGGCGCGCTCGCGACCGCGACCACGTCCACCGGAAGGTCCTCGGGCGCCTTGGCAGCGGCGCCGCCTTTGGGCACCGAGGCAGAGGATTTTCCGCATCCCGAAAGGGTGAGGAGCAGCGACGAGGAGAGAGCGAGGGTCGCGAGGGATCGGGTGGAGGAGGAGAAAAGCATGCCGAAAAGGGCCCCCCGGAGGGATGGTACGCGCCCGGCGGGAAAATGGACGTCCCTCCATCCCCGTTGCCTGATACTCGGGGTCCCGGAGGGTTCATGCCCAAGGAAATTCCCGATCATCATGACGCAGAGCTGGTTTTTCGTGTGTATGAAATGCGCCGCGAGGAGGTCCTCAGGGCCTCGCGCGACACGCTCAACCAGAAGTTCTGGCCGAAAACCTACCAGGACGTCGCCGCGATGCTGAAGCCCGACAACCCCATGAACGCCGCCTGGCGACAGGTCACGACGTACTGGGAGATGGTCTACGGCACGGTGAGGCACGGCATCGTGCATGCCGAGTACTTCATGGAATCGAACGGCGAGGGGCTCTTCCTCTTCGCGAAGGTCCATCCGTTCCTGGCCGAGCTCCGGAACAACACGAGCCCGTTCGTCTTCCGGAACGCGGAATGGGTCGCGACGCACACGGCCACCGGCGAGCGGGTGTTCTGGGTGGCGACCGGCCGCATCAAAGCGCAGCAGGCCCCGAGGGTCTGAGCCCGTGGCGACCGTGAGCTGGGAAGCCGGGGGCGGCTGGGCCGTCGCATCGGATGCCGCGGACGCGCTGCCCCGCGCGCTGCGCAGCCCGTCCGATCCGTTCGTGGCACGGCTCGCGGCCACTGGCGGCGTCGCGCTCGCGAGCACCGCCGTCTCGCGGACGACGGGCGGAACCGCAGCAGGCGCGGGTTTCGTCGCGGCAACGGTCGACGGCCCGGGGCCGCATGTTCTCCTCGCGCGTCTCGCGAGCGGCGCCATCGTGTTCGCGTGGCCCGAGACGAGGACCCGCGGAAGCCGCCTGCTGCTGAGGCTGGCCCCACCCGCGGAAGCGGCCGGATCGCGGGGTCCGATCCGGCTGTTCCTGCTGCGTCTCCTGGCTCCCGTCACCGGCGCGGCCGACGCGCTCCTGCCGGCGCTCGCGCGGAGCTACGAATCGGCGCTCTTCCAGAAGCGCGGCCTCTCGCGCGGTCTCGTGCGCGTCACGCGGGAGGGGCTCCTGGGCGGCGGTCTCGGGCCGGCGACGGCCGCGGACGTGGAAGGCGAGGGCCCGGCGCTCCTCTTTCTCCACGGCACGTTCTCGCACACGGCGGCGGGCTTCCGGGAGCTCGTGGACGGCCCGTCTGGCGAGGCGCTCTGGAAGGCCCTCGAAACCCGATATCGGGATCGCATCTTCGGCTTCGAGCACGCGACGGTGGGGGAGACCCCGGAAGAGAATGCCCGCCTCCTGCGCGCGGCCCTGCCCCGGGGGGTCACCGTCGACTGCGTGTCGCACTCGCGCGGAGGCCTCGTCGCCCGCGCGCTGTTCGAGTCGCGCGACGCGGCCGTCTCCGCCGGAACCGTGCTCCTCGCCGCCTGCCCGAACGAGGGCACGGCGCTCGCGTCGCCGAAGCGCTTCAAGGAGCTCGTCACGCAGGTCGCGAACCTCGTGGACCTCTTTCCCTCGGGACCCATGGATCTCGGCGTCGACTTCGTGTCGAGCGCGCTCTCGTGGATCGTCGCGCGGGTGCGCGGGGCCGTGCCCGGCCTCGCGGCCATGGAGCCCGGGTGCAAGGCGATCCGCGGTTTCGAGGCCGCGAAGAGGCCCGAGGGCGCCACGTACGCGGCCCTCGTGACGGCCTTCGCCCCGTCGCCGGCGCTCGCGGCGCGCCTGCTGGACATGGGGACCTCGCGGCTCTTCGGCACGGCGAACGACCTCGTCGTTCCCACCGACGGCGGCACGCGGCCGGGCACGGAGCCCGTCCCCGAGGAACGCGTCGGACGGTTCGGTCCGTTCGGCAACCTGCCGGGGCGTGGCGTCCACCACCTCAACCTCTTCGACAGTGCTGCCGCGCGAGCCTTCGTCGCGGGCGCCCTGCTGGGTTCGCCGGCCGCCCGCCGGGCGCGGGCCGCCCGCGCTGCCGTCCCGGGCCCGGCGAAGCCCGTCGCCCGCGCCCGAGCCGGCGCGGCGAGCCCGGGCGCTGCAGGACGCTCCCTCGAGCTCGTGCTCCTGCCGCCCGGCGCGCCGGGCGCGCCGGCGCCGCTCCTGGGTCTCGCCGAGGGCGCGCGCGTGGCCGAGAAGCTCACCACCAAGGGTGGCCTCGCGGGCGAGACGATGCGCCGGATCATCGCGATGCACGAACGCATCGGGCGCACGCTCACGGGCCGCTCGACGCATCCGCTGCCCGGGGCCGACGAGCTGGTCGCTTACGGAACGCTCCTCTTCGAGGCGCTCCTGCCGGGCGATCTGCGGCGCCTCTACGACGTGGCCCGCGCCCGCGCCGGAGCGGGCCTCCTGGATTTCACGTTCACGTCGCTCGTGCCCTGGGTGGCCGACAAGCCCTGGGAGCTGGCCTACGACCCTTCGCGCAAGGCGTTTCTCGCGCTCGAGGACGTGAGCCTCTCGCGGGGCGTCTTCACCCCGGTGCCGCCGGCCCATTCGGCGCCCGGCCGGGGTCCCCTCCGCATCCTCGTCGCCGCGGCTCAGCCCGCGGGGCTCGCGGCGCTCTCCACAGACGAGGAGCTGGCCCGCATCGAGGAGGCCTTCGAGCCCCTGGTGAAGGCCCGGCTCGCGTCGATCGTGCTGCTGCCCCACGCCACGGCCGACGGCCTCGCCGACGCGCTCTCCGCCCACACGTTCGACGTCGTCCACGTGGCCGGGCACGGCGAGTTCGACGAGGCCACGCAGATCGGCTATCTGCTGCTCGAGGACGCGCGCGGCCGCGCGCACCGCGTGGACTACCAGACGCTCCGCCAGCTCCTCTCGCGGCGCTCTCTCGCGCTCGTGTTCCTGAACGCGTGCGAAACGGCCCGCGGCTCGCGCGTGGACTTTCACCGCGGCCTCGCGCCCGCCCTCGTCGCGGGGGGCGTGCCGGCCGTGGTGGCGAACCAGTACCCGGTGATGGACCTGGCCGCGACCCGCTTCGCGGCCGTGCTCTACCGCATGCTCGCCTCGGGCCGCACGCTCGGCGAGGCCATGCGCGAGGCCCGCGTCGCGATCGCCGCGGCCTCGACCGCGACGCCCCTCGACTGGGCCGTGCCGGTGCTCTTCGCTCGCGACGCACACGCGCGTCTCCGCGCCTCGAAGAGACCTGCGCGTTGAGACCGATCCGAAGGCGGACGTTCCTCGCGGGTGTCTCGGCCTCGGTCGCGGCGCTGGCCGGCCGGGATCTCCTGGGAGAGCGGCCGCTGATCGCCTCGGGCCCGATGCTCGGCCCCGCGGGTCCGCGCGAGGTCGTCGTCTGGCTGCAGACGGCGTGGCCCGAGACGCTGCAGCTCCGCTTCGCGCCGGTGGGGCAGCCGGAACGCGCACGGCTCACGGAGCAGGTGATGTCGAAGAGGGAGAACGACGGCATCGTCGTCTTCCGCATTCCGAACCTCGCGGCCGGCACGCGCTATCTCTACGAGATCTTCGCCAGCGGCCGGAGCATTTCGAGCCCGCTCGGTCCCCTGTCGTTCTCGACGACGCCCGAGCCGGGCACCGTTCACGATCTCGTGCTCCTCACGGGCTCCTGCTTCTACGAGAGGGACACGGCCGAGCCCAACTACGAGATCAACGCGGGTCCGCCCGAGATCTTCCTGCGCATGGCCGAGCAGAAGGCCGACTTCATGATCTGGCTGGGCGACAACCTGTACCTCAGGGAGTCGGACCTCTCGGCGCCCTCCGCGCTCGCGGCGCGTTACCGCAGGGTGCGCGCCACGCCCGAGCTGCAGCCGTTTCTCGCGGGCACGCGCCAGGTGGCCACCTGGGACGATCACGACTTCGGGGCGAACGACGACGGCTTCGCGTACCCGCTCTCGAACGTCACGCGGCAGCTCTTCATGCGCTACTGGCCGCCCGTCGCGACGTACGGCATCGCGGGCACCGCCGGGGTGTTCCAGACGCTGAAGGCCGCGGACGTGGAGGTGTTCCTCGTGGACGACCGCACGTACCGCTCGTCGCGCGTGGTGCCCGAAGGGCCCGGCAAGACGTACCTCGGCGCGGCCCAGCTCGCCTGGCTGCGCGGCGAGCTCGAGAGGTCCACGGCCACGTTCAAGATCATCGCGTCCGGCAGCCAGGTGCTCACGGGTGTCGCGCACCGGTTCGAGCGCTGGTCGGCCTACGCCACCGAGCTGGCCGAGCTGTTCGCGTTCCTGAAGGAAAAGCGCATCGGCGGCGTGGTGTTCCTCTCGGGCGACCGCCACTGGACGGAGGTCAACCGCGTGATCGTGCCCGGGCTGTATCCGGTGCACGACTTCACCTGCTCGCCCCTCACGGCCAAGGTGCGCGAGAGCGACCAGTCCGACCCCGAGCGCAGGAACCCCGAGCGCGTTCCGGGCACGCTGCTCCGGGAGCGCAACTTCGGGGCCTTGCGCTTCGAAGGAAAGAAGGGCGATCGCCGGCTCGCGCTCGAGGCCTGGGACGGAAAGGGCGTCCGCCGTTTCCGCCACGTGATCGCCGAGCGCGATCTGCGCGTTCCTTCCTGAGGGCGGTGCGGCCGCTGTGACCGTCTCGCGGAGGGCCCGGAACGTGATCGCGGTCGCGAGCGCCGCGCTGGGGCTCGTCGTCGCCGAGGGCGCGCTCCGCGTCGTCGAGAGGGGCGAAGCAGCGGCCAATCCCGGCGTCACGTTTCTCGCGTGCGACGCGGAGCTGGGCTGGAGCGGAGTTCCGCACGACGCGTTCGATGTCGACATGCCGGTCGGAAGGCACCGCATCACGCGGAACTCCCTCGGCATGAACGACGTCGAGCACGGTCCGAAGCAGCCCGGGCGGAAGCGCATCCTGTTCCTGGGCGACTCCTTCGTCGAGGCGCTCCAGATCCCGCTCGAGAAGGCGCACCACAGGCTGGCCGAGCGGCTCCTTGCCGAACGGAATCCGGAGGTCGAGGTCGTGGCGGCGGGAATCGGGGGGTGGAGCCTCGCGCAGGAGCTCCTGTTCTTCGAGCGCGAGAGAGTGCGCCTGGAACCCGATATCGTCGTGGCGTACTGGTTTCCCGGCAACGATCTGTCGGACGTGCTGCCCGCTCGCCGGTATCAGACCTGCCGCGGGCGGAACTGCTTCGCGCCGTACTTCCCCCTGCAGGCCGGCGCGCTGGAGGAAACGCCTTGGGTGTCGGCGCCCGTGGCGCCTCTCGGGATCGGCGGAGACCGCGTCGGCCGGAAGCTCCAGGCCCGCGTGCTCTCCGCGACCTACCGGGTCTCCGCGCTGTGGAGAAGGCTGTCGCCGCTCGTCCCGCCGCGCTACGCCGGACTCGGGCTGAACGAGCCCTCGCTCTACGCCGAAGCCCCCTCGCCTGCCGAGGACGTGGCCTGGTCCCTCACGGAGGCGCTGTTCGACCGCCTCCGCGCGAGCGCCTCGCCCGCGCGCCTCGTGGTGATCCTGGTGCCGCAGCGCTCCTCCGTCGAGCGGCGGCTCGCTGGCGTCTCGACGCCGCGGCACCCGGCTCGGGGCCTCGTCCAGCGCCTGGAGGCACGGGGCATTCCCTATCTGGACCTCGAGCCCGAGTTCACGGAGCACCTCGCGGCGGGGGGCGACGCGCCCTACTGGCCCGACTCGCACTGGACCGAGACCGGGAACCGCCTGGCAGCGGAAGCCGAAGCCCGTTTCCTCGCGCCCTTCCTGGAGTAGATTCGCGGGATGAACGTCCTCACGCGCGTCCGGAAGATCTGCCTCGCGCTGCCCGAGGCCCACGAGAAGATCGCCTGGGGCGCGCCCACGTTCCGCGTGAAGGACAAGCTCTACGCCATGTACGCCGACGACCACCACGGCGTGGGCTTCGCGGGCCTGTGGTGCAAGGCGCCCGAGGGCCTGCAGGAGTCCCTCGTGGAGGGGGATCCCGACCGCTACTACGTGCCGCCGTACGTGGGGAAGAGCGGCTGGGTGGGCATCCGCCTCGACGCGAAGACCGACTGGAAGGCCGTCGAGGGTCTCGTGCGCCAGGGCTGGCTCCTGACGGCCCCCAAGCGGCTCCGCTCTCTCGTCGAGGGTTAGGGCACACGAACACCGCAGGAAACCGGCGACGCGAGCACCGTGGCCGCGTGGCCCACGGTGAGTCCGGGAGCGGGACCCGAGTGCTGCACCGAGATCCAGGCGTTCGGTCCCGCGGCACCCCCCGACAACGTGAAGTCACAGTATCCGCCCCGGAACTGAACGGGGTTCAGGTCGTGGGTGTCGAAGGCCGCGAGGCGCTGTGAGGCCAGAAACAGCGACACCGGCTCGAACTGGTTGTAGCCCGAGAGGGTGAGGTTCGCGTCCATGTCGTAGGTTCTCGCGTACAGGCGGAAGGCTCCGGCGTTGAACCCGGATTCACAGGACTCGCCACCGGCGCAGCGCCTGAGCCAGCCACAGAGATCGCGCTCGGGTCCATCGGGTCCCGGCGTCAGGTCCCAGCGAAAAACGCGGAGGGTGCTGCGGAGCCCGGCCTCGGGGTCGTTGAAGTAGCGAAAGCGGAAGCGGGTCCCCAAGGGGAGCCGTCCGTCGCCGCGAAACCTGAAGCGCTCGGGCGCGGCGCTTCCGGTCGAGGCCTCGAACGAAGCGAAGCGCCCGTAGAACGTGGGGCTCTCGCCCCAGACGAGCGACGGATCGAACGGCATCGCGACGAGCGAGTCGCCGCTGACGTCGCCTCCCGGGTAGGTGTCGACGTAGAGCACGTCCCCCGTCAGGACGTTCGAATCGAAACCATAGGCCGGCTCGTTCCAGCCTGTGGTCGCGAGAGCGTCGTTGCGATAGCGGCGAGCGTCGTCCGGGAGACGGGTCGTACAGTAGTTCAATACGTCGAGCGTCACGAACCCCGAGAAGTCCTGGCTCAGACGACCGTCGCCGGGAAGGCCGCACGCGGGGTTGGTCGCGTCGAGAATCCCGGACCCGGCGGGACTCCGAAGGCTCGAGACGGGCTGCGACTCGTCCAGGGATTCCCAGATCCAGAGCCGCTCCGCACGGCTGAACGCGGGCGTGGGATAGATGCCCGTCGCCCGGGCTGCGTCCTCCGCGTCGGGATTGGCGAATCGCAGGAAGCGATTCGGGCCGAAGCCCGTGACAGGAGCATAGACGCCCGTTCGGATGTCCAGACCGCAGGGATCCACGTCTCCCCTCAGTCGCTGGATGGGGTTGACGTTGAGGCGGCCGTTCAGCACGTCTCGCATGGAGAAGGAAGCCGCGTCGTTCCCGTCCATGGGGACGTTGAAGGCGAACACGGGCCTCGCGTACTTGTTCCACACCGTCACCTGCACGACGAGCCCGTTGGAGCTCGTGTTGATCACGGAGAGGAGCGTGTCGGAGCCCTGGGCGGGGATGTCGTCGCCCTCGCTCCAGTTGCGTGACACATGGAAGTACGGCGCGAGGAGGGAGGCGGCCGGTATGTTCTGGCGGGCGCACTCGGCGGCGGAGAGCAGGGGGGCCGGGCAAA
>JAEUQS010000773.1 GCA_016789625.1 Acidobacteriota bacterium
CCAGACGTAGGTCGTGCCGCCGGCGGGGGCGACCACGTTCGCGGTGTAGCCCGCGGTGGACGGGCACACGACCGAGGGAACCGAGACGGCCAGCGCGTCGAACACCGAAACGTCCGTGGTTGCCGGGTCCGACGGGCAGCCTCCGGCCGTCACGGTGAGCGTGTAGGTTCCCGCGCGGGTCACGATCGCGCTGCCGACGATGGGATTCTGGGCCGACGA
Source organism: Acidobacteriota bacterium (assembly GCA_016789625.1). GTDB lineage: Bacteria > Acidobacteriota > Thermoanaerobaculia > UBA5066 > UBA5066 > JAEUQS01. The sequence goes on from JAEUQS010000773.1 coordinate 220, forward strand.
CGTGAAGCCGTTCGGTCCGGTCCAGGAGTACGTCGCGCCGGCCACGGTCTGAGCGATGAGCTGGACCGTCTGTCCGCCGCAGTAGGGTCCGCCATTGGTGGCGACGGCAACCGGCTTCGGCGTGACACTGACGGGGATCTCGTTGGAAACGAGCACGGAGCCGAGGGCCGGCGTGGACTCACAGACGAGCCGGTAGGACCCCGTGCCGGGGAAGTCCGCGCCCGTGAGCGTGTAGGTCGTTCCGGTGCGTCCCGGCAGGAACGTGATCGGGCCGCCCGCGGCAGTGCGGTAGCCCCAGCGGTGCGTCGAGCCCGCCCCGCCCGTGTCGGTCACGGTGGCCGTGCCCGAGGTCCCGGTCACGCAGACGGAGCTGCTGCCCGACAGGGCGATCGCGACACTCGAGAGCGGAGCGCAGGTGAGCTTCAGCGCAAACGCGGCCTGGCCCGTGCCGACGTAGGCGTGGATCGAACCTCCCTCATCGAACCCGCGAAGATAGAGCGGCGACACGAAGTCCGAGCCCGAGAAGGAAGCGGGGTTGAAGACCGCCGCGGGGGTCTGATCGGTGCCCCACGTGTCCACGAGCATCGACGAGAGCTTGTTGCTGCCTCCCGCCACTCCGCTGAAAAAGAGGGCCATGAGGCCGTTCGCCGTGGGCACCAGCGTGGAAACGCCGGGCGAAGCCGAGCCCGGCCCCGAGAACGGCGGCGGGGGCAGGAAGATGCTACCCACCTTCGTGAGCGTCGCGCCGCCGTCGGTGGACTTCGCGAGCCCGAACCCGTTCGTGCCGTCCGTGCGGGTCTCGGCGAGCACGTAGAGAGTCTGCGTCACCGGATGGATGCCGGCGGTGATCGAGGAGGCCGTGCCGGCGGGCAGACCGAACGCCTGCGGCGCGTGCACGTAAACGCGAATCTGGCTGGAGAGAAACGGAACGGCCGGGCCGACGAGGGACGCGTCCACGATCACGAAGCCCGAGGCCGTCTGGTAGACGAGCGTGTTGCCCACGACCTGCAGCTGCGTGCCGCCGGGCGCGCCTTCGACCTGCTCGCTCGCGATGGAGCCCGGCACGAGCACGTCGGGCGGCTTGAGCAGGCCGGTCACGTCGGCCACGGTGAGGCCGGCGTTCGTGAGCGCGTAGCCGATGTAGCGCGCGCCGATCTGCTGGATGACGACTCCACCGAAGGCGCGGCTCGGCCGGAACTCGCCCGCGAACCCGAAGATGCTGCCCGTCGCGCCCATGAGGAGGTTGCCGTGCGGGGTCTGCCGATAGCTCACGATGGCGCGAGAGCCATCGGCGGAGGCGCCCAGGGCCGAGACCGTTTCGGTGCCGTCCCCGAGGACCGGAAGCGTCTCCTCGATGTCGTGCGAGGCGAGGAGCGACGGACTCTGCGGGCTCGCGAGGCCGAAGATGCTGTACCCGAAGTTCTGCCGCATCATCAGCCGGCGGGCGCCGGGGGCGCCGTAGATCGAGAACTCCCGCGCGAAGCCGGGCAGGAACTTGGTGGGGTACATGCCGGCCGGCGGGGGCTCGAACTTCTGAGGCGTCGTCACCGGGCACTGCGAAACCGCGTTGCCGGTCGGAACGAGGAGGGCGAAGCCGAGGGCCGCCAGGGTCGGGGATTTTTTCTGCATCGCGGGTGAAGTGAGGCCCCGGGGGCCGATCCAACACTTCGATTCTGCCTCAGATCGGTTCTTTCAGCCCTCCGGGCCCGGGAACGCCTTCGGCGCGCTGAATTTTTCTGCGAGGATGGCGCAGAAGATGGAGACGGAACGCGACCCGGAAGGCGTTTCCCGCCTCACGGTCTTCCTCGCGCTCGTGGGGACCTGGGCCGCGTATTTCGGGTTCCTGCTGCTGCCCGGCCGGGTGTTCTCCTTTCGGGATCTCTTCTTCTTCCACCGGCCGCTCCGCGAGGTCTTCGTGCGGTCTCTGCTCGCGGGTCACGCGCCGTTCCTGAACCCCGGCCTCAATCTCGGCCAGCCTCTCCTCGCGGATCCGAGCTACTCGGTGTTCTACCCGGCCAACCTGCTCTTCCTCGCGCTGCCGTTCGACCTCGCGTGGAATCTCGTGCTCGCCGGGCACGCGCTCTTCGCGGCGGCCGGGCTCTACGTACTGGCGCGCGCGTTGGGCGCGACCCGGACGGGCGCTCTCGCGGGCGCGCTGGTCTTCGAATTCTCGGGCCCGATGCTCTCGGCTCTCGGCTACTACAGCGGGCTCCTCGTGTTCAGCTGGGTGCCGTGGGTGGTCTTTCTGGTGCTGCGGGCCGCGGCGCGCGGCGGGCGCTCCGTGCCGCTGGCGGGCCTCGCTCTCGGGCTCCAGACGCTCGCCCCGGAGCCTGCCGCGCTCCTCGGCACCGCCGCTCTCTCCACGGCGTGCGTGCTCGCCCTTCTGAAGGGAAGCGCCGAGCGGGGCCGCGTGCTGCTCCGCGCCGGGCTGGCCGCGAGCGCCGGCGTTCTCGTCGCGGCGGTGCAGCTCCTGCCGACGATCCTGTGGCTGCCTCACTCCGGCCGCGCCGGCGGGCTCGACTTCCGCGCTTCGGTGGCGTGGTTCTCCCTGCACCCCGCGCGGCTCCTCGAGCTCGTGGTTCCCTTCGGGTACGGCGACGCGATGGCGACGAGCGCGTCGGCGTTCTGGGGCGGCGCCCTTTCCGATTCGGGCTATCCCTACCTTCCGCGGCTCGCGGTGGGGTTTCTGCCCCTGCTCCTCGCGCCCCTGGCCCTGCGGCTCCGGGCGGGGCGGGCGGCCCTCGCGCTCGTGGGGGCTTCGCTCGTGCTGGCGCTCGGGCACCACGTGCCGGGATTCCAGACTCTCTGCGCCGTGTTTCCGCCTCTTCGCATCCTGCGGTATCCCGAGAAGATGGTGCTCTTCGCGGCGCTGGGGCTCGCGCTCCTCCTGGCCCTGGCGCTTTCGACGAAGCCCGAAGGGCGGGCGGGGCGCTGGAGTCCGCTGATCGTCGCTCTCGCTCTCGCCGCCTGGGTCGCGCTCGCCTTCGTCGCCGTGCCCGCGGGGCTTTCTCCCGAGCAGCTCGCCGGGCGGTCGGCGGCCTTCGCGCGGGCCGCTCTGCTCCTCGCGGCCACGACGCTCGTGGCGGTTCTTTTCGCACGAGGCCGGCTGCGGGGTCGCGCTCTCTTGGCGGTTCCTCTCGTGGCCCTGCTCGACGTGGGCTCGAGCACGTGGAACGTACCCGAGACGTCGCCCCTCGCGGGGGACCGGCCCCCGGCGCTGCTCGAGGCCGTGCCCGAGCTGCGGTCGACGGCGGTGCTGCCCGTCGTGGAGCTCGAGAGCGACGCGTTCTTCTCGGCGGGCGTTCCGCCCCAGGTCGCGCTGCGTGAAGGTCTCTACCCCTACGCCGGCCTCCGCGACGGCATCGCGTACGGCGTCGCCACGGACGTCGCGCGCACGATGTCGCGGGGGAGCGCGGAGCGCCGCAGCCGCATCCTCTCGGCGTTTCCGGGGCCCACGGCTCTGGCGGAGCTGCGTCGCGCGGGGATCGGATTCGTCGTCAGCACGAAGCCCATTTCGGCGCCGGGTCTCGAAGAGGTGGCGCGGGTCGCGGTCTCACCGAGGCTCGAGGTGGTGGTCTCGAAGCTGCTCGGCGGGTGGGCGCCTCGGGCCCGCCTGCTCCGTGGGCCGGGCAGCGTGAGCGTCGAGGAGTCCGCCCCGCACCTCCTGCGCCTCCACGTCGACGTCCCGGGTCCTGCCGACGTCGTGCTCACCCGGGATGCGATTCCCGGGTGGAGTGCTCTGAGCGGCGAGCGCGTGGGGCGCACGTCCGACGGGCTGCTCGCGGTCTCCGTATCGAAGGGCGTGCACGACCTCACGCTCCGCTACCGGCCTCCGGGTTTCGAGGCGGGCCTGGCGCTCGCGGTGGCCGGAATGCTCCTTGCGGGGTATCTCGTCGCGCGGCCCATCAGGTGAGAGCGTGCCTCGTCGTCGCGGCGTTCCTTCTCATTCCCGCGGGAACGCTTTTCGCGAACGCGGGCACCCCGCTCATCATGGCGAGCGTCCTGCATTTGACCCTGGGGAACCTGCTCCTCGGAGCGCTCGAAGGATTGGCGATCGAGCGGTATTTGAGAGTGGGGATCGTGCCGACTCGCATCGGGCGCTCGATCGTCCTGATGGTCGCGGCGAACGTCGCATCCACCGTTGCGGGCCACGCGGCCCTCGGCGTGTATTCCCGCCGCTTCGTCCGCGAGGTCGGAGACGTCCAGGGGGCTCTCATTCCCCTGTGTGTTCTCGCTTTTTTTCTGACACAGGTCGTGGAGCTGCCCTTTGCACTGATCCTCTCGCGCTTTTCGGGCGCGACGTTCCGCCGGGCGGTTCTCGTGAGCTTCGTCGTGCAAAGCGTGAGCTGTACCGCCGTCTTTGCCTGGTTCACGTCTGCGAGCCGCACATCCCTCGCGACCAGAACCCGCTTCGTCGATGCCCGAGAGATCCCGTTCCCCAGCGGGTTCCGGCTCTTTGCGTTGGACGGCTCCGGTGGCGCGTTTTCGTGGACGCCAACGGGTGGCCGTATCCCGGTGCGTGAACGAACGACCGCGAGCCCCAATGGCATCTTGCGGGCAGAGAAGGGCAGCTCAAGCGGCATCGAGATCGCCGCATATGCGCCCGATGATGGCGGGAGAGGGTCGGCTCGCTCGGTGTTACGCGTGTTCGAAGAGGGCGAAGCTCCGATGGGGGATTCGGATCCCGCGCCGACGAGCCGTTGGGAGGCGTGGGGACGCGCGCCGCGGCTCGGTTCGCACGGGTCGGGCTCGACCAGCTGCTTCGTGGGCTTCTGGCCTTCGAATGGACTGAGCTGTGCCGACGAAGCAAATGATTCGGAGCTCTCTCTGAAGCTCGAGATCGTGGGCACGTTCTGGCATCTCCGATGCCCGCTCCTCGTGAATGGAGAGGTGCTCGTGTTCCAGCTTGGAGAGGATCAGATCTGCGCGCTCCACGTGCCCACGAAACGGCTCGCGCTGCTCGCGCGAGGAAGCGGCCCCACGGCCGTCATCTCTTCGTCTGGCGATCGTCCCGCGAGAGGATGACGAAGGCGTTCGAGCTGCCACCCACGAGGGTGATCTCGAAGCCCGTCTCCTCGAGGTCCTTGCCCAGCGTGTTCTGAACGTCTGCCGTCCCGTTTCCATAGGAGACGAGTGCCAGGTAGCGCGACCCTGCGTCGAGCCCCTTGGGCTTCACGACGAGCGTGCCCCCGCGGGAATTGGCCGGACAGAACGCGAACGCGATCCCGTCGCCCGAGACGGGGTCGTAGGTGAGCACGGAATCGCAGGAGGTTTCCTTCGGAGGGCCCGTGAGCCGTGTCGTGCTGCCTTCCCGGAGAACGCCGCGGTGCCGGCGGGCGAGCGTCGATGCCAGGCGTGCCGCGCCCTTCGTTTCGTCGTCCCACTGCGTGGGCCGGCCCATGAAGATGAGCGGACCGCCGCCCGAGAGCGTGCTCTGGAAGCGGTAGGCCGGGGGCACGTCCTCGTCTCCGATGTACTTGGCGAGGTAGCGGGGCGGCAGGAAGTAGGAAGCCGCGTACGTCGCCTGGCGGTTTCCCTTCGCGTCACAACGATCGTTGAGGACGCTCGTGTCGTGCCTCTTGATCATCCCGAAGTCGAGGAGCAGCCCGCCGTTCCAGCAGTTCTCGAGAATCACCTCGGGATGCCGCCGGCGGAATTCGTCGAGGACCGCGTAATAGCCCGCCGTCGAGGCCCAGTCGCCGTCGCCGGTCTGGTGCCCGTGCGCCGGGTCGTCGCAGGGGCTGATGACCCGGAAGTCGTGGACCAGCCAGTCCACGCCGTACGCTTCGACGACGCGGTCGAGCTCTCCGAGAACCCAGGCCCGAGCCCCGGGATCCGCGAGACACAGCGCCCAGCTGCCGAAGTCGCTGTCGATGGGGACGCCGTTCCTCCGCGCGATCCACTCCGGGTGGATGCGTGCCACCTCCGAGGCCGGGTCGGCGCTCCCGAAGGCGATCCAGAGGCCGAACTTCATGCCTCGCTTGTGGGCCTTGTCGGAGAGCGGCCGAAGCCCGTCGGGGAACGTCTCGGGCTTGCCCGTCCAGTCGCCGATGCGCGCCATCCAGCCGGCATCCACGACGAACGTCTCGACCCCGAACGTGGCGGCCGAATCGATGAGCGAGGAAACGAGGTTGGCGTCGATTCCCAGCTCGTAGCCCCAGGTGTTGAACATCACCGGGGGGAAGCTGCCGGATGGAACCGGTGGAGCGTATCGGGCCTCCACGAGTGCCCTCGTGGCGGCGGCGGCGGCCTCGAACGTGCCCTGGAAGACGCCGACGAAGGCCGTGGGTGTGGTGAACCGTCTGCCCGGCTCGAGCTCGTGAGCGAACGAGGCCGGGGCGAGTCCGATCGAAAGCGTGACGGAATCGGTGCCGGGCTCGAACGCGATCTCGCCCGTGCCGCTCCACTCCCAGCCGCCGAAGAGCCCCTCGCCGGTCCTCATCGAGCGCAGAGCGAACCACGCGGCTCCGTTGCCTCCGGCTCCGGTGAGAAACGACTGGCGCCGCCCGGGCACGACCATGCTGCCCTGCGTCGTGAGGGAGGTGGCCGTGTCGGCCCAGGTGAAGTTGCGCACCCAGAACGTGCGGAGAAAGCGGTCGGACGCGACCGTGAGATGCGCGCTGTCCACGCGGGTGAGGGTGATGGGGGCCTCTCCGAGGTTCTCGACCTCGAGAAACGTTCGCACGGCCGTCGACTCGGGGCTGGACTCGTAGTGAGCGACGACCCGGATGCCGGCTTCCTGGGAGTCGAGGGTCAGAGCGAGGGACGCCGTGCCGTCCTCCCGGGTTTCGTGCTCCTCGTTCGCCAGGATCCACGCGGATTCGCCGGTGAGCGTGGTCTCGGGAAGCCCGGGGCCCTCCCGGAAGGCCAGCCGAAACTCGCCGGAAGGAAGGGGGAGGGAAGCCGCCTGGCGCGCCCAGTTTCCCGCCGCGTCGTTTCGCCTGAGGCTCGAAGATCGAAGGCGTCCCGCGGCGGTCAGAACGAGGTGCCGCTCGGCCAGCGCGTTCCCGATGCGGAACGAGCCCTCCTCCCGGCTGACCTCGACGAAGGTTTGAGCGCGGGCCCCGAAGGCGGAGCCGAGCAGACAGAGGAGGAGAACGCAAGGGGCCGGGCCGGGGCGGGGAGCGCGAGCCTTCATCGCTCTCTTTAGACGAGATCCGGATCCGAGGGTTTACGTTTCGACAGAGATTCTCCGGGCAGAATGCGGGGGGAGGCGGCAGCATGAAGAGCGTTCTGGCCGTCGGGACGGCGGGCTTCCTGGGAGCGGTGGCCCGCTTTCTCGTGAGCGCGGTCGTCTCGCGGTTCTGGTTCCACGACTTCCCGCTCGCGACTTTTCTCATCAACGTCTCGGGCTCGTTCGCTCTCGGCTTTCTCGCGAGCTTCGGGCTCGAACGGCAGGCGCTCGACCCGACGCTGCGCCTCGCCGTCACCACGGGCTTCCTGGGGGCCTTCACGACGTTCTCGACGTTCGAGGTCGAGACGCTGAGGCTCACGGAAAGAGGCGCCACCGGCTGGGCGGTGGCCAACGTGACCGCGTCGGTCGCCGCGGGTTTCCTGGCGGCGCGGCTGGGAGTGGCGCTGGCCCGCTAGCCTATTTCGCGGCCGGCGCGAGGCGGTTCTTCACGGCGGACTCCCACCCCACGACGACGACCGGAGCCGGCCGCTTCGCGGGGTCTTCCGAGAGGGCCAGCAGAAATCCTTCGGCGGAGGGCTCGAACCAGCGGAAGCTGGCTCGGAAGAGCACGCGGGGTGAGCCGGCCGAGGGCTCTTCGCCCAGCGTGACGGGAACCTCGACGAGCGCGTCGCCCGACTGGAAGTAGAGCGCCGTGCCGTCGCTCTTCCAGCGGGCCTGGCGGCCGCCGCCCGCGCTCACCTGGATGCGGCCCTCCGCGCCGCGCCCGGGGATCGCCTTCACGTAGATCTCGGGACGCCGGCCCGACTCGTCGGCCGCGTACGCGACGTAGCGGCCGTCGGGGGAGAGCCGGGCGTCGTCGGTGAACGCCGAGGCGCCCACGCTCACCTCGGGGGCGCTGGCATCTGCCGGGCGCACGAAGAGGCTGTCGGAAGAGCCCTCGGAGAAGAGCACGAGGCCCTCTTTCGACGCATCGAGGGGCACCTGCGTCCGCTCGCTGGCCCAGAGCCTCTCGGGTCGCGCGCCGCCGTCCACAGGCATCGAGAAGATGTTCCAGGGCCCGTTCTTCTCCGACGCGAACAAGATCCTCCGGCCCGTTGCGTCGAGCACGGGGTTGATCGCTCTCGAGCCCGACTCGAACGTCGTGAGGGGCGTGGCCGTCCCTCGCGCGAGATCCACGAGCTCGAGCCCGGCCGAGGTGGCCGCCAGGACGTGCCGGCCGTCGCGCGACAGGCGGATGGCGGAGGGGTACTCCTCGGGCTCGCGGGTCGCGGGCGTGAGGTCGCCCGACCGGCTCGCGAACGCCAGAGTCTGGCGATCGATGCCCGCGCCCGCGGGCACGGCGACGAGGCTTCCCGCCGCGCTCAGCGCAACCTCGGCCCGGCCGGCGATGCTCACGAGCACGTCCCCGGCGACCTCCACGGGTGAGCCCACGACGGCGAGCTTTCGGGCGTCGAACGGCACCGCGAAGAGGGAGCCCGCCCGGGCGAACACGAGGACGCCGGGGTGGAGGAACACGGGGCTCGTGCCGCCCTCGATCAGGATCTTGCGCTCGCCCGAGGAGACCCGCTGGGCCACGATGCGCGCCGCGTCCCAGGAGCCGCCGGTGCCCACCGCGAAAACGAGCGTGTCGCCGTCGGGGAGCAGCGCGGGCCAGCGGTGCGAGCGCTCGCCGCCGTGCGCATCGAGCTCCGTGAGGACGCGCGGATCGCCGCCGGCGGCGGGGACGCGCGCGAGCGGGCCGTAGTTCGTG
>JAEUQS010000790.1 GCA_016789625.1 Acidobacteriota bacterium
GGAAGGTGCCCTCTCCAACCTCCGCGCCTCGGCGCTCGCTTCGAACGGCGGGCCTCTTCGCGGGGGTCGGCGGGCTCGAGAAAGGCCTTTCGAGGGCCGGTCACGAGACAGCGCTCTTCTGCGAGATTGACCCGGGAGCGCTGGCCGTTCTGGAGTCCCGCTTTCCCGGCGTGACGAGACACGACGACGTCCGTACGCTCCGCCAACTACCCAAAGGAGTGGAGCTCGTGACGGCCGGCTTCCCCTGCCAGGATCTGAGCCAGGCGGGCAAGACGGCCGGGATCGAAGGCTCACGCTCGGGTCTCGTGGGCGAGGTCTTCCGCCTGATCGAGAAGCATCGCGCACCGTTCGTGTTGCTCGAAAACGTGCCGTTCATGATGCAGCTGTCGCGCGGGCGCGCTCTGGACGTGATCGTCACGACGCTCGAGCATCTGGGCTACCGCTGGGCCTACCGCGTGGTCGACACGCGCGCTTTCGGGCTCCCGCAGCGCAGGGAGCGCGTGTTTCTCTTGGCGTCGCGCGAAGAGGATCCGCGCGCCGTGCTGCTCGTCGACGACGCTGGCGCGCCCGAGGAAGAGCCGTCCGGACCGGTCGCGTACGGCTTCTACTGGACGGAGGGAATCCGCGGCCTGGGCTGGGCGGTCGACGCCGTGCCCACTCTCAAAGGCGGCTCGGCGATCGGGATCCCTTCTCCTCCTGCGATCCTTCTGCCTTCGGGAGCTCTCGTGAAGCCGGACGTCCGCGACTGCGAGAGGCTGCAGGGGTTCACGAGTGACTGGACCAAACCGGCCGAGTCCGTTTCCAAGCGGGGTCGCTGGCAGCTGGTGGGGAATGCAGTCACTGTGGACGTGGCGGCCTGGATCGGCGAGAAGCTCGCTTTGCCAGGGGTCTACGACGACGAGGACGACGTGCCTCTTCCGAAGGGCCGGCCCTGGCCACGCGCGGCTTGGGGCTCCCGCGAAGGACGCTTCGCGGCTTCGGTGTCGGCTTTTCCCGAGCGGAGGCCGCGGACTCCTTTGGCCGAGTTCCTGCGCTTTCCGAAAGAGCCGCTCTCGGCCCGCGCCACGGCGGGTTTCCTGTCGCGTGCGCGCACGGGCTCACTCCGCTTCCCTCCGGGCTTTCTCGACAAGGTGGAGCGGCATCTCGAGCGGATGCGCGAAGAGCTGGCCGCCGCGGTCTGAGGCCCGGATGAGCTGGTGAGCGCCTCACCGAAACGCCGTCCATCCTCTCCGCGCCGCCTGTCGTCCGGTCTTCTCGTCGACGGCGCGACTTCCCTGCGAATGGCTGGGATCCGGCAGAAGGACACGTCGGCCGAGCGGCTCGTGAGGAAGATCCTGTCCTCTCTTGGCCTGTCGTTCCGCGTTCGGAATCGCGATCTCCCGGGCTCTCCCGACGTCGCCAATCGCTCGAGAGCCTGGGCGGTCTTCGTGCACGGCTGCTTCTGGCACAGGCACGCAGCCTGCCCGCGCTCGTCCACGCCGAAGAGAAACCGTGCCTTCTGGGAAGAGAAGTTCCGGCAAAACGTCGCCCGCGATCGCCGTGCGCAGGCCGCTTTGCGGAAGGCCGGCTACCGAGTGGTGATCGTTTGGGAATGCGAGGTTCTGCGCAAGCCGGAACGCGTGGCCACGCGGCTCGAGAGACGGCTCCTCAAAGCGACGTGAACCGCGACGCGTAGAGCTGAGCGACCCTGCGGATCATGATCTCGTACTCGTAGATGGAGCCCGCCGCGGGAGCCGGAGGTGCTGTCGAGTACTTGACCGGCGAGCCGTCGTTCTTGCAGTCGACCACGACCACGGAAATGGCGTCGAAGCCCTGCTCTCCGCCCTTGGTACGTCTCGGCATTTCGTGAATCTTGTCGATGACGCTCCCCGCGGCGTCCGGCTGCTTGTGCTTGCTGGCGACTTTCCGAAGGGGGCTACGAAAGACCTCCGCGACGTTGACCATGCAGAAGCCCACGGCGATCGCTTCGTCGGCGGATGCATGGATGGTTTCGTGGCTGGAATTGAGCTCGTCGTAGAGCCGTGGCCTCGCCTTGCCGTGCTCGGTCATGCAAGCTTTGGCTTCCAACGCCGCCTGCACGGATCCGACGATTCCGCGGTGAATGTCGGGGAGCGCCGCGAGACGCTTCTTCTCGTCGGTGCTCAAGGCGATGTTGTATTTGTCGACGAGGCCCTTGAAGGTCTCGCCGCCGGCCTCGCCCCGCGGCCTCGCCAGAACCATGTCGAGGTCCTTTTTCCTGTTGTGCTTGAAATCGGTCATCTCGTGATTCACGCCGAAGATCACCGCTCCGCTCGCCACGTGCTTTCGCAGGACGCCGCTCTCGAGGAGAAGATCGAAGAGGATTCCCCAGCAAGCGACCTTGGAATGGTGGTCACTCCTCGGGTGGTACTGCCACTCGCCGCCGCCCGGCGCAGAACGAGGCTTGCTCATCGACCGGACGAGGATCGAAGGTCCATGCATGTGGCCGCCATGATCGAGGACGAGGCTCATTCGCGCAAACGGTCGGCTTCCGACCGACGAGGGCGGACCGCAGCAACCTCGCCTCGGGAACGCCAGGACGGCTGGCGAGATGAGATCGCGTGCGCGTCGTGGCGATCGGCACCGAGGCACCGAGAAGCCGGTGCCCAACGGGGACTCTAACGCCGGGCAAGGAGCGCTCGGGCCTCCGCGAGGGCCACTTCGACGGGTATGGCCTTCGTGAGGCCCGCGTCGTGGGCGGCGATCCGCTGTTCGACCTCCTCACACCATGCAGCCTTCCACTCGTCCTCGGGTACGTCCTCGCCGCCTTCGGGCAGGCCCGCAAGCCTCGAAAGGTCGAGCGCGAGTCTTCGCAGCTCCGACGGTGGGAGAGTCTGCGCGGCATCGAAGATCTCGTCTCGCGTCATGGCCTTCGCTATTCCGATCACTCGATGAAGGGCTGGGGCTCCATGCCGAACGTGTCTTCGGGCATCGGGGGGATGACGATCTCGTCCGCCGGGATCTCGACCACCTTGCCGTCCCGCCAGACGACGATGGGATCTCCGGCCAGCTTGTGACGGATCAGAACCTGACGGGCCGCGATGCGGAGCGCGACGTCGACGATCTCGGGATGCTCGAAGAGCTCGGCGTCGGTCATCTCCTTGACGTTCATGGTCTTGCGGCCGTCCTCATGGGTCCCACCCTCCTGCGAATTATCGTAGAGGCGCCGGGATGGGGCCAGCGGCCGTTGGAACCCGCGCCCACCAAGGCGGAGGATCGAAGGGCGAACGTCGTCGTGCCCGTGAGACGATTCGCGCCGTGACGACGCGACGCGCCTTTCTGGAAGATGTCTCCCTCGCTTCCCTCTTCGCCGGTTTTCCGCTCGCGGCCCAGGCCTCCTTCGAGAAACTTCTCGTCAAGCAGCCCGATCCCGTGCTCCCCAAGGCCCTCAAGCCGGGCGCGCGCGTAGCGCTCGTGTCGCCGGCCAGCCCCGCCCTCGAGCCCGAAGCCAACGAGGCGGGAGCCGAGATCGTGCGTTCGCTCGGCTTCAACCCCGTCCTCATGCCCAACGCGCAGAAGGCCACGAAGTACCTGGCCGGCTCCGACGAGGAGCGCGTGAAGGACCTCAACGACGCGTTCCGGGATCCCGCCATCGACGCGGTGTGGTGCCTGCGGGGCGGCTATGGCTCCCCGCGCATCCTGCCGTTCATCGACTACGAGGCCGTGCGGAAGAACCCCAAGCCGTTCATCGGCTACAGCGACATCACGGCCCCGCTCAACGCGCTCCACCGCCTCACCGGCCTCGTCACGTTCCACGGCCCGAACGCGTCGGAGAACATGTCGCCCGACTCGCTTCGTGAGCTCAAGAAGGTGCTCTACACCCCGGAGGCCGCGGGCGTCATCGCGCAGGCCGATCCGTTCACGCCCGTCGAGGGGCAGGTCGACAAGGAAAACCGGCT
>JAEUQS010000824.1 GCA_016789625.1 Acidobacteriota bacterium
CGGTGTAGGCCGTCTTGGCCTCGGCGATCGCGCAGAGGACGCAGCGATACTCGATCCGTTTCTTGCCGAACTTCAGCGCCACCTCGTTGTCGAGGTCGGCCGTGTCCTGAACAACGGGCTTTCTGCAGAACGGACACTTCGTTTCGTGAGCCCGCGCCGGGATGGGGATCGAAACGAGCGAGACGATGAGACCCAACCCGAGCGCGAGTCGAGACACCGATACGGATGCTGATGCCATCGGAACCTCCTAGACGGCCGGCGACGCGGCCGCTGGTCACGAAGATACGGCCGCCTCATTAGGAAGTCCTTAGAGCGAGCCTCGTTACTTCGCCGTTGCGTGGAGAAGGTCAGAAGGCGAGTGTTCTCGCCACCGCCTCGATCGCTTTCAGGCCAGTCCCGAACCGCGCCATGGCCTCCCGGTGCCGCTCGAGCTCCCCATACGGCACGTAGCGGACCCTGAGATCCGCGACACGCCGGAAGGCTGGGCGCGCGAGCTGAAGTCTGACCTCGTCCTCGCGATCGTCCGGGGCTACAAGGAAGAGCTCATGCGCGAAGCCCGAGGAGCTCGAAAGCGCGAGATCGAGGAGACGCACGATGCCCGAGTAGATCGTGGTGCTGTGCTCGACCTCGAACGCGGCCGCCACGTGTGAGCCACCTCGTTCGAGCCAGAGCACGTCGATGAGACGCACGGCCGCCGCGCCCGGCAAAGACGTGATCGAGTCCGGCAGACGCTCCAGACACCCGTGGCCGAGCGCGCCTCCTTCATGAAGCCGGCGGCGATCGTTCGCCGCGACCCAGACATCGAAGCCGAGCGCCCGGCCGAGATCGCGCAGCCAAGCCTGAACCTGCGTGTGCGTGCGATCGCCCTCTCGTGCTCGCTCGTCCGCCCGGCGCGAGCGATCGCTGTCTTCCCGAACGCGGGCGAGATCAGCCTGCCACGCGGCGAGGGCCGCGCCATCGCCCTCCCGCGGCGGGGGCGCGTAGCGGCCCGTCCCGATGTCGAAGAGGAGGCCGGCAACCGCCCCGAGGTCGTTCGACAGGAGCCACCGGTGCTCGGCGTTGAGGCGGAGGATCCCCTCGCGCATCGCGAGGTACTCCTCCCATCTCCCGAGCTTCACCCGCGCCCCGGTGAGCGCGTTGTAGCCCTTCACTATGGCTGTGTTGGAAGGCGGAGCGAGCGTCGGGTGGAGGAAGTAGAGGAGGTTCGCGACAGCCGGGCCGAGGCCCTTGATCTGCCGCTGGTCGAGCTGCCGAATCGCCTCGATCAGCCGCTCCTCCCCCGTGCAGCACGTGCATGTGTCGAGGAACTGCGCGAAGCCGAGCTGGTTCGGTGCGCTCTCATAGATGTCCGGAATGCGGAGCTTCGGCTTCCACAGGAAGGCATGGTCGGCGCCCTTGAAGATTTGCCGCTGCTCCGCGATGGAGCCGACGACGGTCTCGAGGGACGAGCCCTTGTACGTGTTCCCGAAGGCACCTGCCTGCATCTGGGCGACGACCGTCGCGAGACCTCGCCGGATCGACCGGAAGTTCTTGAGACGCTCCTCCCAGAGGAACCAGGTTCTGTAAGTACTGCCGGGGTCCGTTCGCCAGCGCTCGATGAGCTCCCGGAGGGGTTCGTTTCGCGCTGGCATCTCTGTATTCACGGCTCCACTCTACCGGTCCCGGGTTCGCATGAATAGGCTTCGCCGCGGCGAGCCGAGCACGATACGTCCCCCGACGGCGGTGGGTGGCCACGGCCACGGCAGCCGGCGGCGTCAGAGCGGTACCGGAACCCGCTTCTCTTCGTCGTAGCGGAGCGAGCGAAACTGCTGGTAGAAACGGAACAGAAAGTACAGCGCGAGCGCGTCCAGGAGATGCCACGCCGCATGGCCGGAGATCCAGTGGTTGCCGGGATCGCAGAGGATCCGCCGGACGTCGAGCTGCCAGAGCCCGAAGGCCAGGAGGAACGTCAGCCAGTAGGCCGCGAGCCACGGATAAGACGTCGTCCGCCTTTGCTTGATGAAGAGGATCACCTCGAGGACCACGCAGCAGAAGCTCGTCTCGAGGATGTAATAGACGCTGGGGTGCCGATAGGCGGGCGGCACCATCAGAGCCATGAGCAGGATGAAGCTCACCCAGTATACGAACCGAATTCTCCGCCTGGGCCACAGGAGCCAGCGCCTGAGGTTCACCGAGAGCATGTACGACGCTCCGAGGTACATCCCCGCCCAATCGAGGAAGCG
Source organism: Acidobacteriota bacterium (assembly GCA_016789625.1). GTDB lineage: Bacteria > Acidobacteriota > Thermoanaerobaculia > UBA5066 > UBA5066 > JAEUQS01. The sequence continues at coordinate 2,223 of JAEUQS010000824.1, forward strand.
CCCGAACAGTGTCTCGGACGCGTGGAAGAATGCCGAGCCCACGCCCGTGGCGATGGCGACATACCCGAGCCCTCGCAGGTGCCGCGCGTCCTCGCGCCGGGCTCGAAGCAAGATGACGGCCCCCGCGATGAGGAAGCCGATGTTGGACCAGGTATTGGCGGGCTGCCGGATCCAGCCACAGAGCGAGGCTTCGCAAAACTCTGCCGGCGCTCGCGTGAAGCTGTCCCAGGGACACGTCATCGCTGCGCGCTGGTGGTTTCAGAGCCAGGCCCGCCGGCAGGCCTCTTCGAGCCCGCGTGCACGGACGCACGGCCCAGACGAGTCCACTCAGAGAGCTGGTAGCGCTCCTCCCGTTCGAGGGCTTCTCTCACCGCCCCCAAATCGGCGCGCAACGCGGAGAATCGCACCCTCTCCTCGGCGGATCCCGCGCTCGCCTCGGATTCGACGATCGCCGCATCGAGCCGGGACATCGGCTCTGCAGAGCCCCTCTTGATCGACGAGAGCACCGTGGCGACGGCGGCTCTCCGCTCGGCGGTGATCCACTGGTACACCTGCTGCTCGAGCCCCGGGCCGAGCTCGGCAACGGCCCGCACCAACGGCGAGAGCTCCGCGTCCGTCTGCGGAACGACGAACTGCCATCCGCTCCCGGCTCGCATCCGATCGATCGCTCGGGAAATCTCCCGCAGAGGAGCGACGAGATTCCGGCCCAGGATCCACCACAGACCGAAGAGGAGGGCACCGATCGAGAGGGTCCCATGTAACGCATGGACGAGGGCTGTGCGCCTCATGAGTGCAGCGAGACGCTTGCCGTCGCTCTCGTAGCGAAGCTCGAACGGCTGGCCGGCGAGCGAGAGCGGCCACCGAGCCAGCGTCCCGGCTCGCGGCTCCACGCCGCTCGCGGCACCGAGCGGCGTGAGGCGGACGACTCCGCCAGCCGTCCGCATCGACGGCTGCAGGAGCACCAGCCGCGCTTCTGCAACACGCCGATCGTTCTGGAACTCCGGCATTCCCGCGAGGTGCCCGAGAAGGGCGACCGCCTGAGACGTCTCGAGGTCCAGAACCATACGGCGCTGGTCCACGAGGCCAATGACCGCGAAGATGGCCAGCGCCAGGCCGAAGACGCCGGTCGTCCACGCCATGATCCGTCCGCGCAGCGATGGGCACCCGGAGAGACTCGGCGCCGTCTCAGCCGCGACCATGTTCCGCGTCGCTCGCCTCGTGCCCCTCATACTGTACCTGCGCTCCATCTGACGACGACCGTTTGCGCCCTGCGGGCCCTCAGAAGATCACGCGATCTTGGTCCATTCCGGCGCAGCCATTGTCCGCGAAGGGGCGTTCGCACCCACCCTTCTTGTCGCAGGCATCGCCCGTGAAGCCCGACGGGTTGATCACGCGGATCCAGGCCTCCACCGCCGCACGGAGCTCTTCGGCGTTCGCGCCGTGCCTCAAGAGCATGAAATTCGAGAGGCCCCAGATCGACTTCGCCATATTGCAGGGACAGCAGCAGGTGGCCGCCGAGAACTTCTTGCAGCATGGCGCGGGAATGCCCGAGAGAACCGCTTCTTTGACCTTTTGCTGCTCGGGCGCGAGCGACATGGAGTCGGCGTAGCCGATGAACTCCTTGGTTTGTGCACGAAGATCGCTGAAAACGGGACGCTTGGTCCTCTTCAGCACGCTCGTCTCCGCGTTGATGGTGAGGGAAGGGCCTGAGAAACCCGCCGCGATGACGATGGCGGCGAGGAGCGTTTTCGTGCCGGCGAAAGAGACTTGCCTCATGAGCTTTCCTTTCTGAATCGTTCAGGCTGTGACGGGTTCGATCGAGAGTGAATCCGCGTGGGCCGTGCCACTCGGCGGGAGCTCACGCTCTTTCCAGAGAATGTAGATGGCCGGATAGACGAGGAGCTCGAGCGCGAACGACGTGATCAGCCCTCCCACCATGGGGGCCGCGATCCGCTTCATCACGTCCGCTCCGGCCCCCGTCGACCACATGATGGGCAGGAGCCCCATGAACGCCGCGCAGACGGTCATCGCCTTCGGCCGGACCCGCTTCACGGCCCCGTGGATGATCGCTTCGACGAGGTCGAGGCGGTTCCTGAGGAGCCCTTTGGCCTTTGCGTCGTCGTGCGCGAGGTCGAGAAACAGGAGCATGAAGATGCCGGTCTCGGCGTCCAGACCCATGAGGGCGATCATGCCGACCCACACCGCGATCGAGATGTTGTAGCCCAGAAAGTACATGAACCAGACCGCGCCGATGATCGAGAACGGGACGGCGAGGAGGACGATCATCGTCTTCATCGCGGATTTCGTATTGGCGTACATGAGGAGCCAGATGAGAACGAAGGTCACGGGAAGCACGACCTTCA
>JAEUQS010000532.1 GCA_016789625.1 Acidobacteriota bacterium
TTCATCTCAACCGGCTCGACGCCCCCGCCGGGTCCGTCTCGATCGCCCCCTCGCTCCAGGCCGACGGGCGCACCATCGTCCTCAACCCCGCCGCGAACCTCGCGGCGGAAGGGGAGTACGAGATCCTGCTCGATGCCGTGAAGGACTCGGCCGGGAACCCGCTCCTCGCGCCAATCCGCATCCCGTTCTTCACCCGTGACGACGCGGCGCCGGTCGCCACTCTCGACGCGCCGGACACGCTGACTCCCTACGAGTCGACGTTCCACACGTACACCGTCCGCTGGACGGCCGACGACGTGAAGACGGTCGCGATCGCGCTCGTCACCGCCGTGGGCCAGCAGCAGCTCACCACGTTCTCGCCGCCCCGCGCCGACCGCGCGCGCTCGCAGTCTCTCGGGATCCCGAGGCTGGGGGCCGCGGGTGGCCCGCTCGTGCTCGTGCGCGCCGTGCTCACGGACCTTTCGGGTAACACCTCGCAGATCGTCGAGCAGCCGCTCACGATCCAGGCCGATCTCCCGCCCGCGATCGCGTCGGCCGCCATCGAGGGCAGCGCGTCCGTGGCGAGGAACGCGACGTTCACTCTCGTCGTCTCGGGCACCGACGACACCGAGCTCTCGCTCTTCGAGGTCACGCCTCCCGCCGGCGTCACGTTCCTCTCGTCGTCCACGTCGGGCACGCCGACGAACCGCACCGATCGCTACAACTACCGCGTCAACCTGAGCGCGGCGGCCGGCCCCGCGGTCTTTGCCGTCAAGGCCCGCGACCGCCTGCTCCAGTACTCGCCGGTCTCGAACGTCACGCTGACCGTGCTCGACGACGCGTCGCCCACGGTGACGATCGTCTCGCCCACGTCGGGCAGCTTCCTCTCGGGCTCGAGCATCCCCGTGCAGCTCGTGGTGGGTGACGACCTCGGCGTCGCGACGCTGCGGCTCACGCTCGGGGCCTCCGTCAAGGACCTCGCCAGCCCCGCCGGCACGGTGAGCACGACCATCACGGCTCCGACCGTCGCGACCTCGGGTACGGTTCAGCTCACCGCCGCGGTGACGGACACCACCGGCCATGTCACCGCCGTGAGCGTGAACCTCACGATCCAGCCGGACGCCCCGCCGACCATCGCCGTGACGGCGCCGGCGGCGAACGCGCACTTCACGACCGGCACGACGATCTCCGTCACCGGCACGCTCACCGACGACAACGGCAGCGCGACGCTCCTCGCGACGTTCGCGGGCTCGACCCGCTCGGCCAGCTCGGTGGGCGGGTTCGCGCTCACGTTCACGGCTCCCAACGTCGCCGTGCCCACGAGCCTCGACCTCGTGCTGACGGCTCAGGACAACACGGGCCATGCCGCGACGCCGGTGACCGTTCCGGTCGTCATCGACCCCGACACGATCTCACCCACGGTCTCGGTGGCGACCCCGGCGGAAGCGCAGGACGTCGTGGGCGGCACGTTGTTCGTCCTCGTCGCGACCGCGTCCGACAACGTCGCGGTGAAGACGTTCCGCTACCGCATCGCGGGCGGTTCCTGGATCTCCGTTCCGGGCGCGACGGTCTCGACGACCGTCCTCGCCCCCGCGGTCGCGAGCAACACGAACCTCGCGATCGAGCTGGAGGCCACGGACTACGCCGACCGCGTCACGGCGCTCACCCGCACGGTGCGCGTCGTGCCCAACCTGGCTCCCGTCGTCGCAATCACGCAGCCCACCGCGGGCCGCCGGATCACGGCCGGCACGGTCTACACCGTCTCGGGCACGGTGACGGACGACTCCGGTACGGCGACCGTCACGGCCACCGACGGCACCGCGTCTCCCTCCGCCCAGGCTCCGTCCGGAACCTGGTCCTTCCCGTTCACGGCTCCCACTGTGTCCGCGGAGACGCCGCTGACGCTCAGCGTCACAGCCAGGGATCCGCAGAACGTCACGAGCACGCCGCGCACCGTTGTGGTGACGATCGTGCCCGACGTGGGCGGCACGCCCACGGTGACCCTCGCGCCTCCGGCCCCGTCCGTGCTCCTCGTGGGCACGACGACGGGCGTTCCGATTCTCTTCGCCGACAACGTCGGCCTCTCGTCCGGCACGGCGGAGGTGACCGGTCCCTTCGCGTCCGCTGGCGTCCAGACCTACAGCCTGTCGGGCCTCTCGGCCACGCGTACGGTGCCCGTCACGTTCACGTCGCGGCCGTTCGGTGAGTCCTCGCGCGTCGTCGCCCAGAACGTCGACCTGGGTGGCCGCGCGGCGAGCCTCGACGTCTCGCTCCCCGTGGCCTACCACCGCCTCGAAACGGCCCTCGCGGCCGGCCCCTACCTCGAGGGCGGCACCATTGCCGGCACGTTCCGCATCTCGGCGGAAGGCCGGGCCCGGGCGTCCCTGCTGAAGCTCGAGATCGGCACGGTGGGTGCCGGCGGCTTCACCACACTCACCTGCGTTCAGCGCTCGGCGCCTCTGGCCGAGCTCGAGACGCTCACCGTCACCGTTCCCTCGGGGCAGACGGGTCTCTACCTGCGGTCGGTCCTCGTGGAGTCCACGACCGGCCTCGTGGCCCCCGCGGCCAGGGCCGACGGGCTGGGCCTTTTCCTCGACGCGATCGCGACCACGGCTGATGCCACGGCCCCCGGTCTCGTCATTTCGAGCCCGACGGCAGGCGACACGTTCCCCTCCGGCTCGCTCGTGACGGTGAGCGCCACCGCCACCGACAACGTGCGCGTCGCCTCGATCGACGTGACGTTCGACGGCATCACCAAGAGCTGCGCGGGCGGGTCCTGCAACGTCACGTTCTGGGCTCCCACGGTCGTCACGTCCACCGCGATGACGATCACCGTCACCGCGCGCGATGGCGGCAACCGAACGGACGTGAAGACCGTGAGCGTCACCATCACGGCCGGGGGCGGGGTCGCCTCCGAAGCTCCGCCCGAACCCGTCGTTCGCGGGGACGGCCAGCCGCCTCGTCTGAAGGTGCTCGCGCCGGCCCTCGAGGATTCCCCGGTCGCTCCGGGCGCACCCTTCACACCCGTGGTCGAAGCGTCCGACGCGGACGGCATCGCCACGGTCACCTACGTGCTCGAGGGTCTGGGTGAGCCCGTCGCGTGTCTCGTGCAGAAGGCGGGACGCGCGTCGGCCAGCGAGGCCTGCCACGTGCCCGAGGTTCCCGAGGGCACGCGGCTCACCCTGCGCATCGTCGCCGTCGACCGCACGGGCGAGACCTCGGAAGAGGTCGCGTCGCTCGTCGTGAGGAACGGTGTGCGTCTCTCCACCAAGCAGACCCTCCGCGGCGATGACCGCGATCTCACCGGTCGCATCGTCTACGTGGAGTCCGACGTCGAGCTGCGAGGCGCGATGGACGTCGAAACGCTCATCGTGCGGCCCTTCGCGTCCCTCCGGCCGGTGGCCGGCGAGGCGCTCCGGGTGCGGGCGGCGAACGACGTCGTCATCGAGACGCTCGGCACGCTCGAGGCTTCGGCGCTGGGCGCTCCGGGCGCTCGTTCCGATCGCGCCACCGATGTCTTCACTCCGCCCGGCGCCGGCGGCGCCCATGGCGGAAACGGCGGCGAAACGCCGGCGTTCGATAGCCCGTTCGTGCCCAGCCTGCCCGGCGCGGGCGGCGGGTTCGACGCTCTGCACGCGATTCCCGGTGGCACAGGCGGCGGCGTCATCGACCTCCTCGCCACGCGGATCCTCGTCGCGGGCCATGTGCGGGCCGACGGCGAGGAGTCCATCTCCGTCGGTGCCGGTGCCGGTGCGGGCGGAACCCTTCGCCTCACGGCGCGGCGTGAGATCCGCACACAGGAGGCCCGCAGCCTGTCGCTCTCGGGCTTCCTCTCGGTGAGGGGCGGACCCGTTCCCGAGGGCGCGCCGGTGCGCGCGCTCGCGGGCGGCGGCCGCATCGCGCTCGAGGCCCCGGAGGTGAGCGTCCCGCTCTACGACGTCTCCGGCTCGGTCACGCCCTCCTCGCGCGGCGCGGCGGGCAGCCTCTTCGTGCGTGACGACGAGCGCCCGCGCGGCGTCCTCGTGCTCGACGGCGGCGCGCCCGAGGGCGTCCCGGTGGCCGCGACCCACATGCCGTCCGTGGGCTGCGGCCTCGTGGCGGAAGGGCGGGACGGCTCACTTCGGGCCAACCGTCCGCTGTCCCTGGGTCTCGCCGGCCTGCTCCTCGAGATCGGCCGCCCCGTCGTGCGCGTGCTGCGGGTCGCGTCGAACGACACGTCCCATCTCTGGCTCGACGTCCCCAAGGGAGATCCCGTGCTGACGCTCCTCTCCGGACAACCCTACTGTGGGGTGCTCCAGCTCGACGAGCTGCACCTCCTCGGCGGCGCGCACGCCGCGTTCCCGGACCGCCTCGACGTGGCCCCCCGTGAGATCCACGTCGATTCCACCTCGACTCTGGAGAAGCCGTGAACCGCGAGACCGTGATGACACCCTTCCTGCGTTCGACCGTCGCCTCCCTGGCCATCGTTCTCTGTGCTGCAGCGCCCGAAGCCCGGGCACAGCAGGATCCCTTCGCCCTGACGCCCACGCTGACGGGTCAGGCGGTGTTCTCGTGCAATGACCTCATGGTCAACGGCAACACCGACTCCGCGGGGCCCGCGGGCTCGGCGACGAACCAGGGGCACGTCCTCACGAACGGGAAGATCACGGTCAACTCCAACGCCAAGGTCGACGGGACCGCGACAGCCGGCCCCGGAAAGCCCACTCCCGCGCCGAACGGCAACGGCCAGATCACGGGCACCCGCTCGGTAGCGAGCGCCACCACGCCCTGCACCCCGATCAACCTCACGACCCTCACGACGACGCTGCAGGCGCAGAACGACAACAGCCGCGTGCCTTCGGGCTATCTGAACGGCACGCAGCTCACGGTGAACGGCGGCACGCTCACGCTGCCCGCCGGGACGTACTACTTCACGCAGCTCACGCTCAACGGCAGCGCCCAGCTCGCCGTCAGCGGCCTCGTGAAGATCCTGCTGAACGACAACAACCTGAACCTCGGCGGCGGGGTGAACGCGGGCACGTCGGCTGACCCGGCGCTGCTCCGGCTCTACACCACGTCGAGCAATCTGAACTTCAACT
>JAEUQS010000534.1 GCA_016789625.1 Acidobacteriota bacterium
AAGCTCCTCGAGCGCCTCGAGATGCTCCTCGACCAGCTCCTCCCCGAGGACGGCGCGAACGTCACGCGAACCGGAGTCGCCCTGCTCACGACGCTGGTGCGCGAAGGCGTGAGGGACCGCAGCGTGCGGGATCTCCTTCGCACGTCCAGCCAGCTCCTCGCGCGAAAGGTCATCGAGAGGGTCGGCGAATCGGCCGAGCACTACATCACGTCGTCGCGCGCCGAGTACTTCCAGATGCTCCGCTCGGCAGCCGGGGGCGGCCTGCTCACCACCGGCACGGCCATGCTCAAGGTCCTCATCACGAGCCTGAAGCTGCCGCTCTTCCAGGAGGGGCTCCTCGCGTCGGTCAACTACGCGGGGAGCTTCCTGGCGATGCAGTTCGCGGGCTTCACGCTCGCCACGAAGCAGAGCTCGGTCACGGCCGCCAAGCTCGCGGGCTCCATCAAGGTCCTGGGCGGCGAGCTGGACGCGAGCCCCATCGTGGCCGAGATCGCGCGCGTGACGCGCTCCCAGCTCGCGGCGATCGCCGGCAACCTCGGCATGGTCATTCCCGGCGCGCTCCTCGCCGACTTCCTCGTGAAGAGCCTGACCGGCCATTCCTACCTGAACGCCGAGCAGGCGGAATACGTGCTGCACTCGCTCGACCCGTTCCACACGCTCACGGTCTTCTACGCGGCCCTCACGGGTGTCGTCCTGTGGTCGTCGAGCCTGGCCGCCGGCTGGCTCGAGAACTGGTCGGCCTACCGGCGCATCCCGGAGGCCCTCGCGAGCCACCGCGGCATCGTGAAACGTCTGGGCGGCACGCGCGCGGCCCGTCTCTCTCGCTGGTTCGCGCACAACGTCTCGGGCCTCGGAGGCAACGTCAGCATCGGCCTCCTGCTCGGGATGCTGCCCGTGTTCGGCAAGTTCCTCGGGCTGCCCATCGACGTGCGGCACGTGACGCTCTCGACGGGCCAAATGGCCCTCGCCGCCGGGCATCTGGGCCGGGCCGAGCTCACCTCGCCGGAGATGCTCGTCGCGGCCTTCGGGATCCTCCTCATCGCCCTCTGCAACTTCGGAGTCTCCTTCGCGCTCGCGCTGGGGGTCGCGATGCGCGCGCGGGGCGTGCTGCTCGGCGAGACGGCAGGTCTCGTCGAGGCCCTCGCCATCGAGCTGGTGCGAAACCCCCGCGCGTTCCTCCTGCCGCCCCGCAAGGACGAAGAGGCGTCCGCCCGGCCGTCCGGCGGGGCAGAATCCACCGGATGAATGTGCGTGCCGCGATTCTTGCCGGTGCCCTTCTCGTGCCCGGAGTCGCCGCGTCCGCGGAGCCGCCGTTGAACAAAGCGGGTGAAGCCCTCTACGAGAGGTGGCCGTCGATCCGGGTGTCGAGCCCCACGCCGTCGACGTTCCGGCACGCCGAGCTCGAGAAGGCCCTCGAGGCCCTGGCGGCGAAGTACCCGGGCCTCTTCGAGACGGTCACCACGGCGACCTCGAACGAAGGCCGCAAGATCCGGCTGCTCCGGGCCGGCACGGGCCCGCGCAAGGTGCTCCTCTGGACGCAGATGCACGGCGACGAGCCGACGGGCACGAGCGCGATCCTGGATCTCCTTTCCGATCTCGGCGTGCGGAGCGGCGAGCCCGACACGAAAGAGCTGCTGTCCTCGCTCACGCTCTACGTGATCCCCATGCTCAACCCCGACGGCTCCGAGCGCTTCGTGCGCTGGAACGCGCAGGGCATCGACATCAACCGCGACGCGCTCGCGCTCGCGTCTCCCGAGGCCCGGTTCCTGAAGTCCGTGCGGGACGCTCACGAGCCGTACGTGGGCTACAACCTGCACAACCAGTTCAACCGCGTCACGGCGGGCGGAACGGGCGGACCGGTTTCGCTGGCCGTCCTCTCCGTTCCGTTCGACGAGGCGTTCACCGCGAGCCCGGGCCGCACGCTGACGAAGCGCCTGGCCGTGGCCATCCAGGATCTCCTCGCGCCCTACACGAAGGACACGTTCGCCCGCTACAAGACCGACTACACCGCCCGCGCCTTCGGCGACTCGATGACCCGCTGGGGCACGCCCACGCTCCTCATCGAGGCGGGATTCCTTCCCGGCCCGGGGGCCGAGGAACAGCTCGTGCGGCTCTACTGGGTCGCCCGGCGCGGGTCGCTGCAGCTCCTCGCCAGGGGCCAGGGCCGGCTCGGAAGCGTGAAGGAAGCCCGCTACGACGCGATTCCGCTCAACACCGAGGGCCGTCTCTACGACGTGATCCTCCGCGACCTCATGGTGGTGAACGGCCGCGGCCTCGCGCCGTATCCCGCGAGCATCGCGCTCCTCCGCGGCAACCGGCGCGTGGACGGCGACGGGCGGGGCGGCGCCTACGTGCGCGAGGTGGGCGATCTGGCGGAGTTCGCGACGCCCGAGCCGTCCCCCGCCGTCTCCGGCCTCTACGCCGCGCCGGCGCCCGGAGGCGACGCCGAGGGCTGGCCGGCCGTGCTGGACGGGCTGGCCGCGCGCGGGCTCGTGACCGAAGAGGGCGCGCTTCGGCTGAAAGCGGAGGACCTCACGAAGGAGGTCGCCGCCTGGGCCGGAAAGTCGATCCTCGAGCCGGGCTACGGCGGCGATCTGCTGCTCTTCCGCACGACCCGCGAGGGCGGCCTCGTGCTCGACGCGTTCGTGAGGAAGGGCAAGCTGGAAACGGCGCCCCGCCGCTGAACGTCAACCCGCGCTCTTCTCCTTCTTCCGGAGGAGGGCGCGAACGGTTTCCTCCACGGTGACCCAGAGGTCCACGTGCGTCGAGGCCTCGTAGCGCCGCGCGCCGGCCCGCAGCTTTTCCATCACGGCCGCGGGGGGGCCGGCAGGCACGAGACAGCCCTGCTCGCGGGCGAGGTCGAGCGCGAGGGAGTGGTGGTTGAAGCGGCTCGACTTGCGGCCGGGGGCCGACTGCATGTCCCAGATGTGCCGCGCGTGGCGCACGCAGGCCTCGAACGGCCCGGAGAGGTCGATGTCGGGCGACTCCAGCCGCTCGGGCATCGAGAACGAGGAGAGGACGTCGAAGGCCGCGTTGATGCTCGCGTCCTTGCCCCGGTCCCTGGCCTCGGCCGCGGCCTCACTCGCGCGCACGTAGGCGTTCACGAGCTGCAGCGTGGACCAGAGCCCCGCGTCGACGTGCGAGGCCTCGCGCTTCGTTCGGCCCGCGCGGCTCTTGCCCAGCTCGCGGCGCACCTCCCGGGCGATGGCCTCGGCGAGCGCGATCTCGGGCGCGAGGCCGTACGCCCG
>JAEUQS010000857.1 GCA_016789625.1 Acidobacteriota bacterium
TGCGGAGCCGCGCGTGGAGCTGCCCGAAGCCCACGTCCACGGCATAGACGCGGCCTGCGCCCCGCGAGAGGAGGACGTCGGTGAATCCGCCGGTGGAGGCGCCCACATCGAGACAGACCCGGCCCGCGGGAGAGAGGGAGAACGCGTCGAGCGCGGCGGCGAGCTTCACGCCTCCGCGCGAGACCCACGGGTGCTCGGGCGAGGACACGGAAACCTCGGCGTCCTCCGCGACGTTGGCGCCCGGCTTCGGCCTTTCGAGCCCCGCGACCGTGACGCGCCCCGCGAGGATGAGCGCCTCGGCCCTCGTCCTCGATTCGGCCAGCCCCCGGTCGACGAGCAGCCTGTCGAGGCGGAGCTTTCCGGTCTTCGGGACCCTCACGCCCCGTCCGTCTCCGCGTCGCCGATCGTCACGAGGACCTTGAGCACGTCGCCGCCGCGGGCCGCGAGCCGGAATGCCTCGCCGGCCCGCTCGAGGGGCAGCCGATGCGTGTACAGGCTCTCCTCCGTGACGACGCCCGCGGCCAGCAGCGAGAGCGCCTCGCGGGTCTCGGCCGGGCCCGAGGAATAGCTGAACCGCAGCGTGAGGTCGCGAAAGTAGGGCCCGTGCGGCGCGATCTCCCACACCTTCTCCCTGGCGATCGGTGAGTAGAAGACGACGGTGCCGCCGGGGGCCGCGGCATCGAGCGCCTGCGAGACGGCCTCGGCCACGGTGGGGATCACGAACACGGCGTCGGCCCCTTCGGGCAGCGCCGTCGCGAGAGGCTGCTCGCGCGGATCGCAGACGGCGTCGAAACCGTGCGTGCGGGCGAGAGCGCGCCGGGAGGGGTCCGGATCGCTGCCCACGAGATGCGCGGCTCCCGCGTGGCGGGCCAGGGCTCCGAGGAGGAGGCCGTTCGAGCCCAGGCCCACGACGGCCACGGTGTCGCCCGGCCTCACGTTCCCGCGGCGCACCGCCTTCACCGCGCAGGCCACGGGCTCCACGAGAGAGCCCTGCGCGAAGCTCATGCCGGCCGGCAGGAGCAGCGTGTCGCGCGAGACCGAGAGCGCCGACACGCGGACCCGCTCGGCGAGCCCGCCCGGATGGAGGCGCACGGGCTTCCAGGACGCGCACATCACGTCGTCTCCGCGAAGACACCTTCGGCACTGGCCGCACGAGGTGTGGTGGTGCACGAACACGCGATCGCCTTCCCGGAGATCCGTCCCCGCGCCGCTGCCCAGCTTCGCCACCACCCCCGCGGTTTCGTGACCCAGCACCGCCGGGGCCTTGGACGCCACGTACCACGGCGTGATGTCGCTGCCGCAGAGCCCCACGGCGCGCATCGCGACGACGATCTCGCCCGGCCCGGGCTCGGGTTCCGCCATCTCGACGACGCGCACGTCGTCGACCGCATGGACGATCGCGGCCTTCACGGGTGGAGCGCCGTTTTCATGCCCTCGCCACGCCCGGCGCGCTCGAACGCGAGGGCGAAGTCTTCGAGGGGCGCGTGAGCCGTGACGAGCGCGTCGACCGGGACGTGGCCCGCCGCGAGATGCGAGAGCGCCTCGTCGGCCTCGCGCGGGGTGTAGTGGAACGAGCCCAGGAGCGTCACCTCGTCATAGTGCACGCGCTCTCCGTCCACGGTAATCGGAGCGCCCTTGGGAAGCCCGGCGAAAAGCAGCAGCGCGCCCCCTCGGTTCACCCGGGTCATGCCTTCCGCGATCACGTCGAGGTTGCCGGTCGTGTCGACGACGAGCGGCGAGCCGCCCACGGCTTCGCCACGAGGGAAGACCCGCGCGCCCAGGCCGGCGAGGATCGCGAGCCGCCCCGGGTTCCTTCCGACGACGTCGACGGCCATTCCCTCGCGCACCGCAAGCGCGGTGAAGAGCGCGGCGATCGGGCCCGAGCCGAGGAGCGTCAGCCGATCCGGTCTTCCCAGGAAAGCCCGGGCGCGAGCGAGCCCGCGTACGACGGAGGCGAGAGGATCGAGGAGCGCCGCGGCTTCTCCGGCCAGGCCCTCGGGCACGCGCCGGAGGCCGCTCGCGACGATTGCGGCCGGCACGAGCAGGTACTCGGCAAACGCTCCGAAGAGGGGATGGTCGAACGCGCGCGCGCAGAGGTTCTCCTGGCCGCCCCGGCAGCTCGGGCACGTGAGACACGGCCCCGAAACCGCGGAGGTCACCCGGTCCCCTTCCCGGAACGCCGTGTCCCTCCCCGCGGCCTCGACGATTCCGCACAGCTCGTGGCCGAGCGTCACGGGAAACGGGATGCGCGGGTGCCCGCGGCGCGCGAGCTTGAGATCGGTTCCGCAGGTGAGCGCCACCGACACCCGGACGAGGACCTCGGAGGGCCCGGGAGACGGCACCGCGCGCTCCACGAGCCGGACGTCCCCCGGCCCCTCGCACACGACGGCACGCATCGGCGCGGGAGGGTATCAGTCCACTACACTCCGGAGAGCATGAACCGAACCCCCTTCCTGTCCGTCGCCCTCGCCGCGGCGCTCCTCCCCATCCCGGCGGCGACCGCCCAGTCCACCACGAGGAACACCGCCAAGGTGCCGGGCGCGGATGCGTCCAGCGCGAAGCCCGCCGCGGCCCCCACCGCGAGGCCGGCCGCGCTTCCGCGCGTGAAGTACAAGCCCATTCGCATGAACCGCGTGTTTCCCGAGAAGGTCCAGGTGGGCGACGAGGTCACCATCGAAGGCATCGGGCTCGACCAGGGCAGCCAGGTTCTCTTCGGCGAGTTCTCGCCGGAGATCGTCCGTAGGTCGGACGAGCAGATCGTGTTCCGGGCGACGAAGCCGCTCTCGGCGCAGCAGGACTACGAAGCCACGGTCATGCTCATCACCCCGAGCCATCCCGTGATGTCGTCGGGCGTTCGCGTCATCGTGATCCCGAGGTCGGACACGCCGGCGCGCCTGCCCGTCGGCCGCAAGGGCGAGTCGCTCGTCCAGGGGGTCTCCAAGGTCTCGGCCCTGCGCCCCCGCCGCTACGACCTCGACATCGAGGGCGGCAAGCGCCTCGCCATCAAGATCGCCTGCAAGGGCGGCGACGTGGAGGCCCGCGTGACGCCCATCGGCGTCCCCGGCGACGGCAGCGTGAAGGTCACGTACGGCGGGAACCTGAAGTGGTTCCTCACGCCGTTCGACCTCACGGGCGTGCACGGCGGAGAGGCCCCCAAGCGCATCTCGCTGACGCTCACGACCGACAGCGAGAAGGATCTCGAGGTCGACGTCTCCGTGGAGCTGACGAGGTACGCAGAGAAGTAGGGCCGGGACCCTCCCGGCCCCTCCTCAGGCAGACCTGACGACCGAGAGCGGGACGACGTTGGCGATGTTGCCGGCGTTCGAGCCGGGGGCGCGCCCCGCGCCCTCCACGTGCGAGCGGAACGTCGCGAGGAGACCGGCCTCGTCGAGGCCCAGCTCGGCCCGCTGCTCGGCCTGCGTGGCGTGGGCGACGAAGGCGTCGGGGATGCCCACGAGGCGTGCGTCCGCGCGGATGCCCCGTTCGGCGAGCGCCTCGAGCACCGCTGAGCCGAAACCGCCCATGACCTGGTTCTCCTCCACGGTGATGAGCTTGGTCCCGTCCTTCACGAACTGCGTGAGGAGCTCCGTGTCGAGCGGCTTCACCCAGCGGGCGTTGACGACGGTGAGCGAGGGCCCGCCCTGCACGGCGAGCCGCTCCGCGGCCCGGAGCGCCGGCATCACCGGATCCCCGATGGCGAAGACGACGCCGTCCTTGCCGACCCTCAGGATCTCGCCCTTGCCCACCGGCAGCGTACGGAGCTGCGGATCCATCGCCACTCCCCAGCCCGCGCCTCTCGGATAGCGGATCGCCGTGGGATGGCCGGTGGTGAACGCCGTCGCGACGAGATGCCGGAGCTCGTTCTCGTCTTTCGGCGCGGCGATGTACATGTTCGGGAAGACCCGGAGGTACGTGAGGTCGAAAACGCCGTGGTGCGTCGGGCCGTCGGCGCCCACGACACCTGCCCGGTCCAGCGCGAACACGACGGGCAGGTCCATGAGACACACGTCGTGCATGATCTGGTCGTACGCGCGCTGCAGGAACGAGGAGTAGATCGCGCAGACCGGCTTGAGTCCCTGGGTGGCCATGCCGGCCGCGAACAGCACCGCGTGCTGCTCGCAGATCCCGACGTCGTAGGTGCGCGAGGGGAACCTCTTGCCGAACGTGTCGAGCCCGGTGCCGTCGGGCATCGCGGCCGTGATCGCCACGATGCGCTCGTCCTTCTCGGCCAGCTCCACGAGCGCCGAGGCGAACACGGCCGTGTAGCTCGGCGGCGCGGTCTTCTTCGCGATCTCCCCCGTCTCCACCTTGAACGGAGCGGGTCCGTGCCAGAACACCGGATCGTCCTCGGCCAGCTGATAGCCCTTGCCCTTCACGGTGCGCACGTGGATCAGCACGGGACCGTCGATCGCCTTGGCCTCGCGGAACGTACGGAGGAGCGACGGCATCGAGTGCCCGTCGATGGGACCGACGTACTTGAAGCCCAGCTCCTCGAAGAGAGTGCCCGGCACCAGCGCCTTCTTGAGGCCGTCCTCGAGGTATTCGGCGAGCCCCGCGAGGCGGTCGCCGCCCGGGAGCTTCTTCAGGATGTGGGCGACGTCCTCACGCACCTTGTGGTAGATCTGGCCCCGCGCGATGCGGAGGAGATAACCCGATATCGCACCGACGTTCGGCGCGATGGACATGTCGTTGTCGTTCAGGATGACGATGAGCTTGCGCTTCAGGTATCCGGCCTGGTTGAGGCCCTCCATCGCGACGCCGCCCGTGAGGCCGCCGTCGCCGATGAGGGCGACGACGTTGTAGTCGTCCCCCTTCTGGTCCCGCGCGATGGCCATGCCGAGCGCCGCCGAGATCGAGGTGGACGCGTGCGCGGCGCCGAAGACGTCGTACTCGCTCTCCGCCCGGTTCGTGAAGCCCGAGAGGCCGCCCTTCTGCCGGATGGTCGCAAGGCGGTCCCGCCTTCCCGTGAGGATCTTGTGCGGATACGTCTGGTGGCCCACGTCCCACACCAGGAGGTCGCGGGGCGTCTCGAAGGCGTAGTGCAGCGCCACCGTGAGATCCACGGCGCCGAGCCCCGAGGCGAAGTGCCCTCCGGTCGACGCGACGGAGTCGATCACGTACGTGCGCAGCTCGTCGGCGAGGGCGGGCAGCTCCTCGGGCGCGAGCATCCGGAGATCCCGCGGCCAGTTGATGCGGGAGAGGAGAGGGGTGGGGCGAAAGGTCTTCGTCATCGTGGCTCCAAAGGGAATTCCAAAAAGGCAGGATCTGCCAGCGTGGATTGTATCGGCGTTCCCGGCGGTCCGAAGGATGGCCGCCACCGCTGGGACCTCCCGTGCGGCCCGGCCCTCCTACTTTGCACTACAAATAACGTCAACCGCGCTCAATGATCCCGGCGAGCCGCGTAGACCGCCAGCGCATCCAGCAGGCCCTCCGGATCCCCGCAGAGAGCGGCCTCGGCACGGGCCTCCCCGAGGACGCGCTCGAGCTCCCTGCGGGTGCCGTCGAGCCCGTAGACGGCGGGGAACGTGAGCTTGCCCTGCGCGGCGTCCTTCCCGGCGGTCTTTCCGAGCGCGGCCGACGACGCCGTCGCGTCGAGGAGGTCGTCCGCGATCTGGAAGAGGAGCCCCAGGCGCGCGCCGTAGGCGCGCAGGAGACCTCGCCGGGAGGCGCCGGCCCCCGCGAGAACGGCCCCCAGCTCGACGCTCGCGGCAAGGAGCGCCCCGGTCTTCTTCGCGTGGATCTCGTGGAGCAGGGCGCGCGAGGGGGCGGCGCCGCTGCCTGTGGCCGCGAGGTCGAGCGCCTGCCCGCCGGCCATGCCCCGGCCGCCAGCGGCCCGCGCGACCACGGCCACGGCCTCGGCTCTCCGCGCGGCGTAGACCTCGCCCGCGGGCCGGGAGGCCAGGACCTCGAACGCCAGGGTCTGCAGGGTGTCGCCGGCGAGAAGCGCGACGGCCTCGCCGAACACGACGTGGCACGTGGGCTTGCCGCGACGGAGCGCGTCGTCGTCCATGCACGGCAGGTCGTCGTGGATGAGCGAGTACGTGTGGAGGAGCTCGAGGGCGGCGGCCGCCTCGTAGAAACCGTCGTCCGCGGGGCTTTCCGCCGGGCCTTCCACGGCCGCCTCGTACGCGGCCCGCGCGAGGAGAGGCCGCAGCCGCTTGCCCCCGGCGAACACGCTGTAGCGCATCGCCTGGAGGAGCGGCTCGGGGGCCTCCCCCGAGGGGAGGATTCGCTCCAGAGCGTCCTCCACGCCCGCGCGCGCCCGGCTCGAGAACCGGGCGAGCAGCTCCGTGGCCGCGGATCCGGCGCTCAATCCATCACTCCTCGTCGACGCCCAGCTCTTCGTCGTCTTCGGTTTCGTCGAGCGGCTCCGTCACGAGCCCCTCGGGGGTCTCGCGGAGAACCACGTCCACGCGCTTCCGGATGTCGTCGATCTTCGTCCGGCAGAAGCGCGAGAGAGCCACGCCCTCCTCGAAGAGCTCGAGCGAGCGCTCGAGGCCTTTGCCGGGATCCTCCAGCTCGCGAACGATCTCCTGCAGCCTTTCGAGGGCCTTCTCGAACGTGAGCCCCTTGAGAGTGCTGTGCGGCCTCGTCTTCATCCCGTTCATTCCTTCCTGGAAGCGCCCGAAACGCCCGATACGCCCGAAACCACCGCGGCGACCTCACCCTCGTGGAGGAGGATGCGCAGCGTCTCGCCCGGAGCCGTCTGATTGGCCCGCGTGAGAGGGCTCGTCTCCCCCTCGCGATACGCCACGGCGTAGCCCCGCGCGAGGACGGCGAGGGGATCCAGCGCGGAGAGCCGCCCGGCGAGCTCCCCGAGGCGGGCGGCCGCGGCCTCCGCGCGGGCCAGCGCGCGCTCCCTGAGGAGCCCGGCCAAGGCTTCCACCCTCGACCCCTCGAGCTGCAACGCCGCTCGCTCGGGCCACGCGAGGAGCCGGCCTTCGGCACGGGCGTGAGCCTCCCCGAACCGCGCGGGCAGCGCCCGCACGGCCCCGAGCAGCCTCCGCGTCTCGCCCTCCAGCGCGAGGCGCGCCCGCTCCGGCCGCTGGGCGAAGCGGTCCAGGCCGGCCGCGAGCCCCGTGAGCTCCGCGCGGGCGTGCGAGACCTCGAGCGAAAGGTGAGAGGCGAGCCGGCGCTCGAACGCGAGGAGGCGCCCTTCGAGATCCTCGCGCCGAGCCACGACGAGCTCGGCCGCCTGCGAGGGCGTCGCGGCACGCACGTCGGCGGCGAGGTCGGTCAACGAGATATCGGTTTCGTGCCCGACTGCCGATATGGTCGGGATGAGGGATGCCGCGACCGCCCGGACGACGCGTTCGTCGTTGAATGCGGCGAGGTCCTCCTTCGAGCCCCCCCCGCGCGCCACGATGACGACGTCGGCCGCCTTCGCCCTGCTGAACGCGGCGATCGCCCGCGCGATCTCGCCCGGGGCGGAGGCACCCTGCACGGCGACGGGGTACACGAGGACGCTGGCGTTCGGAAAGCGGAGCCGCAGCACCTCGAGGACGTCGCGCAGGGCGGCCCCCTGCCGCGAGGACACGATGCCGATCACCCGAGGCAGGAGCGGGAGGGGCCTCTTTCGCGAGAGGTCGAAGAGCCCCTCTTCGGCGAGGCGCCTGCGCACCTGCTCGTACGCGAGCTGCAGCGCTCCGGCCCCCGCCGGGACGAGCTCTTTGACGACGAACGAGAGGCGTCCCTGCGGCGCGTAGACGTCCGGCCGGCCGCGGGCCACGACCGAAAGGCCGGGCTCGGGACGGAACGGCAGGGCGAGAGCGTCGTCGCTCCACATCATCGAGGGGAGCGCGGCCTCGCGGTCCTTGAGCGTGAAGTAGAGATGCCCGCGAGCCGACGTCTTGAGCTCGGAGATCTCGCCCGACACCCAGGCCTCCGGATGCATCGAGCGGAGCGTGCCGTTGAGGAGGGCCACGAATCGGGAGACGGTCAGCGCGCGCCGCTCCGGCCCGCTCTCTTCGAAGAGCGAAGGCTGGCCCGGCGCGGGCTGGCCCTGCACGGGCTGGCCCGGCGCGGAGGGCTTCGGGCCACCGAACACCGGCCGAACGGGGTACCGCTTCACGAGGGGCGGATTCTAGTGGTCCCCACGAAAGGCAGCGCGCAAGCGACGAGGAGCGACATGAGGACCTCCACGTCGCCGAAGTTGAACTCGAAGAGTCCGGCCGCGAAGAGCGCGACGAAGGCCGCGAGAGAGCCGGCCGAGACGCTCGCCGAAGGTCCGCCCCGCGTGCGCCTCCAAGCCTCCCGCAGGAAGACCCCGCAGAAGACGAGGTACGCGGTGAGCGCCGGCAAGCCCGACTGCGCGGCCACCTGGAGCATGTTGTTGTGGAGGTGTCCGGGGGCCTGCTCGATCGCCTCGGGGCGCCGGTATACGGGATAGATCACCTTCGTGCGCTTCGGTCCGACGCCGAAGATCGGCCGGTCGGCCACCATCGCGAGGCCCGACTTCCACATGGAGACGCGATCGCGGGTCGAGGGATCGCTCGGGTCGAACGACGAGATCGCACGGATCTGAACACTCGCGGGCGCGAGGACGAAGGCGAGGAGCACGGCGACCGGGAGCGCCACGAGGAACTTCGGCCGCTTCACGCCGAGGAGCGCGAGGGCACCCGCCGCGAAGCCGAGGTAGGCGCTCCGCGTGAACGTGAGGACCGTGGCCACGACGGCGAGAGCCGCGGCCGAAGCGTCCAGGAGCCGCCCGGCACGCGGGCGCGAGGAGTCGAGGGCGCGGGCCAGGAGCAGCAGTCCGAACACCATGAGGACGCCCGTGTACGTCATGTACGTCGAGAGCCCGCCCGTGACGCGCTTGTCGAGGTTGTTCCATCCGAGAACCCACTGCCCGAGCCCGCGAAAGACGAGGTAGATCGTCGTGATTCGCAGAAGGTCGAGGAGCAGGTCGACGTCGTCGCCGTCCTGGAGGAGCGCCATCGCGAAGAAGAGAAGCAGATACGTTCCGAGCCCCTTCATCTCGAGGAGCGTCCGTGAAGGCAGGGTGGAGAACGCGGCTGAGGCCACGTAGAGCGCCACGTAGGCGCCCCACGGGCCGTGGAGCGGCGTGGTGCGCGCGAAGGGCCCGAGGAACGGCTCGCCGGCCCGCCGCGCCGTGAACCGCCACCAGAGCGTCGTCACGAGGCAGGCGCCGAGGACGACGTTGGCGACGCCGATGCCGGGGATCACGGCGCAACCCAGGAGGAACAGGGAGAAGGCCAGGCGCTCGGGTCCCTGCCGGCGGGCGACGGCGCCCAGTCCGAGACGTCGCAGGAGTTCCTGGCTCATTCGCTCCGACATGGTAAGGGCGGGGTTGCCCCCGCCCTTGCCGAACCCTTTTCTTTTCTAGGCCGTTGGAATTCAGCCCGCCGGAGGCGTTTCCGGGCCCGGAGGGCTGAACGAGCCGGTCAGGTCACGGTCCGGGAGGAGGACCGCCCAGGAAGATGAAGAGGTTGAGGAAGAAGGAGTCGGCGCCGGTGGTCGCGTTGGAGGAGTTCGCGTCTCCGTTGCAGAGGGTCGCGGGAGCCGGCCCGCCGAGGAAGATCGCCTGGTTGAGGTAGAACGAGTCGGCGCCCGTGACGCTGCCGTTGTTGTTCGCGTCGCCGCGGACGGCGTAGAAGAAGCCGTCGACGAGCTTGCCGAACTGGGCATCCGGGTTGGTCACGAGGACGTCGCCCTGCAGGGCGGCGCCGGCCGCGCGCGCGCCGGCCTTGCAGGTGATCTGCGTGGAGGAGACGACCACGACGTTCGTGGCCGTGGTGCCGATGAGCTTCACCGTGGCGCCGGGCTGGAAGCCCGTGCCCGTGATGGTGATGTCCTTGCCGCCCACCATGCCCGCGCAGATGGGGGACACGACGGTGACGGTGGGAGCCGGGCAGGTCCCCGAGACCACGACGGTCGTGGGCGCGGAGTCGGCCGAGGTGCAGCCCGAGAGGACGCCCTGGACGCGGTAGAGACCCGCGTCTCCGGCGACGAGCCCGGACTTCGTGTAGGTCTGGGCCGTCTGGCCCACGATGGGGTTGCCGTCCTTGGACCACAGGTACGAGGTGTAGCCGGCCGAGGCCGTGAGCGTGAGACCGCCGCCGACGCACAGGTTCGTGTTGCCCGTGATCGTGGGGGCGGTGGGCAGAGCCGTGACCGGAACGTTGACGTTGCCGGTTCCGTTGCAGCCCGAGGCCGTCACGGTGACGCCGAGCGCCACCGGCCCGGGAGCGGCTGCCGTGGCCGTGAACGTGATCGCGTTCGTGCCCTGGCCGCCGGTGATCGTGCCGCCCGTCGCGGTCCACACGTACGTGGCGCCCATGCCCGCGTTGGGCCCGGAGGCCGGGTTGCCCGTCGACGCGGCGCACACTGCCGCGGGAGCCGTGATCGTCGCGGAGGGGGGCGCGTTCACGACGACGTTCTTGGTGGAGCTGCCGTTGCAGCCGCCGGAGACGACCGTGACCCCGAGCTGGACGGGAGTGGCCGCCGCGACCGAGAACGTGATCGCGTTGGTGCCCTGGCCGCCGGTGATCGTGCCGCCGTTGTTGATCGTCCAGGTGTACGTGGTGCCCATGGGACCGGCCGGAACGCTGGCGGCGAGACCCGTCGCGTTCTGGCAGGCCGAGGCCGGAGCCGTGATGGTCGTGTTGACGCCGCCCGTCACGTTGACCGTCAGGTCGGCGGTGCTCGAGAGCGCCCCGCTGTCGGTCACCTGGAAGCGGACGGTGCCGGAGGTCGCGGCACAGGCCGCGGCCACGTTGGCCGTGATGGCTCCCGCCGTGTTCGTTATGGCGGTGGTTGTGATTCCCGTGGCGGTGCCGCCCGCGATCTGCGTGACGGTGAGGGTGCCCGGGGCGTCCTGGACGTCGGTTACGGTCGCGAGGGGTGAGACCGTGCCCGCCGCTCCCGCGACGCGGGCGAGGGGGCCGAGAGCGGTGATTCCCGGCGCGGTGTTGCCACCGCCACCCGTGCAGCACTCGAGGCCGTAGACCTCGATGTCGGCGCAGAAGAGAGTGCCGAAATCGGTGGCCGCGGTATCCTGGACGCGGATATTCCAAGTGCCCGCGATCGGCTTGCCGTTCAAGGCCGATAGCGCACCATCCGGGCGGAACGTGCCCGCGAAAGGTGCGGTCCCCGCGGCGATGGCAGTCGCCGCGCCATCGTCGAACACGGTCTTGGTGCCGGAGCAGTCGTTTGCGCCCGTGCCGAAGTTGTCGCCGCTACCACCCCGGTTGTCGGAGAGGAGGACGACCGTACCGTCGGGATGAACCAGCGAGAATTCGACGTCACCGACGAACGTATGGTTCGCGCGCACCTTGACCACGACCTTGCCGACGTTGCCAGAGCCCGTAACCACGATCGGAACGTTCACCGCGGGTGCGGGCGAATCGGCGATCACCTGGTTGATGTTTCCGGTGGTGAACGTTCCCACGA
>JAEUQS010000543.1 GCA_016789625.1 Acidobacteriota bacterium
GAGCTCCTCGAAAACGAGGATCAGGGGCTCGAGCTGCAGGCCTGGATCCTCAACGCCCTGGCCCAGGTTCCCTTCGACCTCCGGCATGGCTCTGCTCCCGGCGTTCAGGAAGCGTTCGAGCGGCTCTGGCTTCGGCGTACCTCTCTCGGCCCCGCGTCCGTGGCGCTGCTGGCGCTCACGGCCCACCAGCTGGGTCACCGTGCCGAAGCCCTGACCCTCGCACGGAATCTGAAGAACGGAGTCCGGAAGGGCCAAAGCGACGTATCGGTCATCGCGCCGAAGGCGTCTGGCCCCGGAAATACGGCATCAACGACGGCGCACTGGGGCCAGGACAAAGGGTTCAGGTGGTGGGAAAGCCGTGTCGAGGCGACCTCTCTGGTCCTTCGCGCGCTCGTCGCGATCGTCCCCGACGACGAGCTCATCGAGCCCGCCGCGTCGTGGCTCGCCGCCAACCGGCGCGCAGGCCGCTTCAGCAACACCCGCGACACGGCCATGGCGGTTCTCGCGCTTTCCGAGCTGCTCGCTTCGAAGGCCCGTGGCGGCTCCGCGATCGACGTTGCCTACGAGCTCGAGGTGAACGGAACAGCGGTGGCGAGCCGGAAGCTCTCGGGGCCCGAAGCTCTGCTCGAGGACGGGCTGGTCGAGATCGATCCCGCTGTGCTCCGCGATGGCCGGAATGAAGTACGGGTTCGCAGGACCGCGGGCAAGGGCCCGGTGTGGATCCTGGGCTCCGTTCGTCTCTTCAGCCTGGAAGAGCCGATACCCGCCGCCGGCAGCGGCCTCTTCGCGACGCGCCGCTATTTCCGCATGAAGCCCGTACAGTCTTTGCTGAAGGGAACCCTGTTCGAGAGAGAGGAGCTGGCAGACGGGGCGAGCGTTTCGAGCGGCGACCGGATCGAGACCATCATTACTCTCGAGACGAAGAACGACTACGAATACCTGCTGGTCGAGGATCTGAAGCCGGCCGGTTTCGAGGCCGTGCAGTTGCGGAGCGGGGAATCGATGATGGCCCACGAGCTGAACCGCGATGCCGTGGACCGGAAGCGCCCGAGGGGCGAGCCGGGAGAGGGGCTGAACGCCAAGGACGCGGCGCTCACGACGCGCGCCGATACCACGCAGCGCCAGCAGCCGGTCCACCAGGAGCTGCGGGATCGAACGGTCGCCCTCTTCCTCGGGCGTCTGCCGCAGGGCGTGTGGGAGATCCGCTACGATCTGCGCGCCGAGGCCCCCGGCCGTTTCCATGCGCTGCCCGTCGTTGCGCAGGCCATGTATGCCCCCGATCTGAGAGGCAATGGAGATGAGCTGCGCCTCACCGTGGAAGAGCGAGGGAACGACGAGCGGCACGCTCCCCGGTGAGCCGAATCAGGCCGGGCTCGAAGCTTCCTTCCTCACCGTCAGAACGGGGCACCGCGCATGCCTCACGAGCTGATTGGCCGTGGAGCCGAAGATTCCGAGGTCGATCGAGCCCCGGCCCTGCACGCCGAGCACGATCAGGTCCGCATCCTTGGTTTCGGCGACGCGCAGAATCTGGCTGTAGGCCTTGCCCGACGCCACCACGAACTCGGTGTCCCTCTCCTTCCAGACCGATTCCGGCACGAGCGCCTCGAGCCGTTTCCGGGCATCCCCCTCGAGGAAGCGGCGGTACTCGGGCACGTTGAAGTGGCCGTACTCGGGCGGATCTTCGTCGGGCAGGCTCTCGATTACGTGCACGAGAACGAGCCGGGCGCCCGAGCCGCTCGAGACGCCCAGCGCGAGATCCAGAGCTCGCAGCGAGGGCTCTCCGAAGTCGATTCCGCAGACCACCGTGCGGAAGGCCTTCTGCGCCCCCACGCACGCACCCCGCGGAACGGTGAGCACGGGCTTCGTGGCCCGGCGCAGCACCCGCTCGGTGACGGAGCCGAGGATGAGGCGCTCCGCGAAGCCGAAGCCATGGGTCCCGAGAACGAGGAGGTCGGCCGACAGGCTCTTCTCCGCGGCGAGGATGCCGTCGATGGGGAAGCCGTCGACGAGCAGCGCCCGCACCCGGGCCTCTCCGCCTATGGACTTCACGACGTCGGCCACCAGGGCTTCGAGGCGCTCCGAGACTTTCTGCCGCGCGCCGGGCTCGATCACCTTCGACGCCACGTAGGGAGGGAAGTCCTCCAGCGGGGGCCACATGGGCAGGAGGACGTGGAGCGCCACGACCTCCGAGGAATGCCTCCGGGCGAGAGCGATCGCGTGCTCGAGCGCGACCCGCGAGCAGTCTGAGAAATCGATGGGGCAGAGGATCGTCTTGAAGGCGCTCATGCGGACAACGTGGAGCCTCCGGGGCCGCAGGTCAATGGAGCTGATCACGTTGCATCATGCCGATCACCTCGAAGAATCCTCTTGACGATTGGTTCTCGGCGGAGAATCATTCTCCAATATTCATGAATCGATCGCCCAAGAACATCCAGGCCCGGGTCGAGCACCTCGCCGAGCGTTGCCGCGAGACCGGCATGAACGTGACCCCGCAGCGCGTCGCCGTGTACCGGGCGCTCCTCGAGTCCGAGGATCACCCGACGCCGGAGATGCTCTATCAAACCGTCTCCCGCGAGATGCCGTCGCTCTCGGTGGCCACCATCTACAAGACGCTCGACGCGCTCGTCTCGCTGGGGCTCGTGCGCACGGTGCCCGTGGACGGAGACCGGCGGCGCTACGACGCGAACGACGAAACGCACCACCACCTCGTGTGCTCCTCCTGCGGAAAGGTGCGTGACTACACGTCCGTGGAGTTCGACGCCCTCGTGCCTCCGCGGAGGGTCGCCGGCTTCGCGCCGAAGTCCGTGAGCGTGACGCTCACGGGAACCTGCGACGACTGCAATGGCTCCGGCAAAGGGGGCGACTAGGTCCCCTTTTTTTGCTCGTCCACGGAGAGTGATTCTCCGTGGAGATTCAACTTCCACGGGAAAGGAGAGGACGAAGATGAAACGAACCGCAACGGCACTCGGTCTCACAGGGCTGCTCGGGCTCGGCTTTCTGGCGGTTTCCGCAGTGGCGGAGGAGCCCTCGAAGAGCGTCAGGGAGCTGTTCGAAGAGACGTTCCGCAAGAGGTCCGCGGCGAAGGCCGCGACGATGTCTGCGGCCAAGGCGCACCTTGCCGAGCGCTACGACCTCGCGGATCGCGCGGCCGAGGGCGTCAGGATGTCCCGCGGGAAAGCCGTGCAGGATGGCGTGCGCGTGAAGCTCGGCGCGGGCACCACCTGGCAGCAGCTCGGCTCTCTGACACCCGAGGAGATCCGCAAGCGCGGACTGTGGCCCCTCGGCTTCATGCCCCTTCCGCACCCGGAGCATCCCGAAGGCGGCATGCTCTTTCCACAGTTCCAC
>JAEUQS010000034.1 GCA_016789625.1 Acidobacteriota bacterium
CGGGATCGTCGGGTACGACCTCGCGAGCGACCTCGACCTCGTGTTCGGTACGGGCTCGGGCTGTGAGGGGAGCGCGCGGATCCTGCTCGAGCGCGTCGGGCCGGAGGAGCGCTGGCCCGGGCGCGTCGCCGAGGCTCTGGCGCGCCGCGAGACCGGCCGTTTCGAGACCCTGCTGGAGGCCCCGTTCGCGCACCGGCTCTGTCCGCCCGACGAGACCTTCGGGAGCGACGCGCCCGTGTTTCGCGAGGAGCTCCTGCCGCCCCTGTCGCTCGTGGTCTTCGGGGCGGGCGACGACGCCGTCCCGCTCACGGCGCTGGCCCGGGCGGCCGGACTGATCGTGTCGGTGGTGGACCGCCGCGCCGCCTTCGCCGTGGCGACGCGGTTTCCGGGCGCACGCGTCGCATGCGGCCCCGAAGGGGATTTCGCCCGCGCGTTTCCCTGGGATTCGCGCACGGCGATCGTGGTGATGACGCACTCCTACGAACGGGATCTCGAGATTCTCGCGAACGTCCTGACGAGCCCGGCGTTCTACATCGGGCTCCTGGGTCCCAGACGGAGGTCGAACCGCATGCTCGAAGGGCTTCCCGGAGCAGATCCCGCGCGTCTCCATTCTCCGGCCGGACTGGATCTCGGCAGCGAGTCGCCGGCGGAGATCGCGCTCGCGATCCTCGCCGAGATCCACGCGGTTCATTCGGGCCGGCGGGCCGTCTCGCTGCGCGACAGAGCGGGCACGATCCACGGGGGAGTCACTCCATGAGACACGTCGCGGCCATCGTCCTCGCCGCGGGGGAGGCGTCGCGGCTCGGACGCTCGAAGGCCTCGCTTCGGCGGGAGCCCGGCGGGCCCACGCTGTTCAGATCCCTGCTGGGTCTCCTCCTCGATTCGCCGTTCCATCCCGTTCTCGTCGTCACGGGGGCGCGATCCACCGTGGTCGCGCGTCAGATCAGGAAGGGCGACGGCGTGAGAATCGTCCACAACGAGCTCTGGCAGGGCGGAATGGCCGGCTCGATCCGCCTGGGCGTCCGCGCCGTGCCGCCGGACTCGGAGGGGGCTCTGCTCCTGGGCCTCGATCAGCCCGCGCTGTCGGCCCAGCACCTCCAGGCGCTCTATTCGATGGCTCTGTTGCCGGGAAAGACGACCATCGCCTCTCTCTACGGAGGCACCTGGGGCACGCCGGCGATCTTCGCGAGGTCGAAATTCCCGGAGCTCCTCGCCCTGACGGGGCGCGACGGGGCGAAGAAGCTCCTCGTGCCGTCCCCGTCGATGGCCTTCGTGCCGTTTCCCGGAGGCGAGCGGGACCTCGATACTCCCGCGGACGTCGCTGCCTGGAGAAGGGGCGATTCCGCGTGACGGAAGGCACATCCGCGTCAACGGGAGTTTGAGTTAGGATCCGCAGCGCCGGGGTTGTTCGTTTCTCGAGCCCGAGAGGTCGCGACACCACCGGTTTCACCTTCCCCGGTTAGCGACTTCATGGCTGTGACGCCCGTGTTCCGCACGTGCGCACAAGGAGAGACGAATGAGCGCAACGCTCGCCCCCCTTCCCGAAGCCCCCGCGGTTCCCGCGGGACGTGTGCCTTACAAGGTTGCGGACCTCTCGCTCGCCGATTTCGGCCGCAAGGAGATGCGCCTCGCCGAGCAGGAGATGCCCGGCCTCATGGCGCTCCGCGCGCGCTACGGCGATTCGAAGCCGTTGTCGGGCCAGCGCATCATGGGGAGCCTGCACATGACCGTGCAGACGGCCGTCCTCATCGAGACGCTGTCGGCCCTCGGCGCCGACGTGCGCTGGGTGTCCTGCAACATCTTCTCCACTCAGGACCACGCGGCCGCGGCCGTCGTCGTAGGCCGGCCCGAATCCGGCGGCACCGTCCAGAATCCCAAGGGGATTCCGGTGTTCGCGTGGAAGGGCGAGACGCTCGAGGAGTACTGGTGGTGCACGAGCGAGGCGCTCGTATGGCCCGACGGCAGCGGCCCGACGCTCATCGTGGACGACGGCGGCGACGCGACCCTCTATGTGCACAAGGGCGTCGAGTTCGAGAAGGCCGGCAAGGTGCCCGAGTTCAACGCCGAGGAGGAGCCCGAGGAATGGGGCGTCATCCTCCAGTTCCTGCGCAAGGAGCTCGCGGCAGACGGCGGCAAGTTCACGCGCATGGCCAAGGCGCTCCGCGGCGTCAGTGAGGAGACCACGACGGGCGTCCACCGCCTCTATCAGATGATGGAAGCCGGCTCGCTGCTCTTCCCCGCGATCAACGTGAACGACTCGGTCACGAAGTCGAAGTTCGACAACATCTACGGGTGCCGGCACTCCCTCGTGGACGGTCTCAACCGCGCGACCGACGTCATGCTGGGCGGCAAGCTCGCCGTCGTCTGCGGCTTCGGCGAGGTGGGCAAGGGCTCGGCGCAGTCGCTCCGCGGCCAGGGCTGCCGCGTCGTGATCACCGAGATCGACCCCATCTGCGCGCTCCAGGCGGCGATGGAAGGCTACGAGGTGCGCACGCTCGAGGAGGTCGTCGACAAGGCGGACCTCTTCGTCACGGCGACCGGGAACCTCGACGTGATCACCGTCGACCACATGAAGCGGATGAAGGACAAGGCCATCGTCGGCAACATCGGCCACTTCGACAACGAGATCGACATGGCCGGCCTGAAGAAGCTCGAGGGCATCCAGAAGATCAACATCAAGCCCCAGTACGACGAATGGCGCTTCCCGGACGGCCACAGCGTCATGGTGCTGGCCGAGGGCCGGCTCCTGAACCTCGGCTGCGCCACGGGCCACCCCAGCTTCGTCATGTCGGCCTCGTTCACGAACCAGGTGCTCGCCCAGATCGCCCTCGCGAAGAACACGGGCGAGTACGAGAACAAGGTGTACGTGCTGCCCAAGAAGCTCGACGAAGAGGTCGCCCGTCTGCATCTCGCACACCTCGGGGTGTCCCTCACGGAGCTCACTCCGAAGCAGGTGCAGTATTTGGGTGTCGCTCCGGACGGTCCGTTCAAGCCCTCTCACTATCGCTACTAGAGTCGCTCGATCGCCGGTTCGGGGCCGCACTGAGGCCGAATTGAATCGCGATTGAGCATTCGGGGTCCCGAGGGCGGCGGAGAGATCCGCCGCCCTGTCGTTTTTCTGTCAGCTCCGCGTCGACTGTGCACATTCCGTGTTAATATTTTTGGCCGAGGAGGGTCTATGGCCCGTAATGTTTTCTCGATCATCGAAGATGTTCTCAACTCCCTGAACGAGCTCCGTCACAC
>JAEUQS010000063.1 GCA_016789625.1 Acidobacteriota bacterium
CGAGCTTCTCGATCGCGTCGCGCCGGCTGGAGACGATGCGGGCCTTGGCCGCGTCGGTCCAGCGCTGGGCCACGGGCTCGCCCGCGAGGTTCACGATCGCGTCCACGCGTTCCAGGAGGCCCGAGTCGTCGGTGACGGACCCCCACGGTGCGCTCGCGACCCCGTTCGGCAGGCCGCGAGGCTCCCGGGAGACGACCGTCACGTCGTTGCCACGGGCTCTCAGCCGGGCCGTGAGGCGACGGCCCACGAAGCCCGTACCGCCGGTCACGAGGACGTGCACGGCCTCAGCCCTTGCGGATGCGGGCGATCTTGTCGTCCCGCTCGCGGTCGATGCGCTCGCGGTCGATTCGGTACTCCTCCTCGGCCTTCTCGCGGGATTCCGGGTCGTAGGTCTTCGCCAGGGCGTCCCGGTGCAGGATCTCGCGTTCGGCGAGGCGGGAGGCGGCCACGCTGCGGGCCTCGGCGATCTCGGCCTTCTGGGCGTCCGAGAGGGGCTTCTCGACGATGCCGGCTTCCTGATCCTGGGCTTTGAGGCGTTCCATGGCGAGCTCGAGGGCCGTTTTGGGGGCTGTACTCATGCCGCGATGATGCACCCGAGCCACATCCCCGCCCGGCCTCCCGCCCGTATAGTCCTTGCGATGAGGTTCTGGGCGCGCCCCGCGGCACTTCTGGTCGTTCTGGCCTCCCCTCTCCGCGCCGAGGACGGGATCCGCTGGGACATCGAGCCCGAGCAGCTCATCCGCCGGGTCGCCGGCGCCCAGAAGGCCGTGGACGACGGCCTCTCGAACTACACGTTCGACCAGAAGATCGTGGAAACGAAGTACGACGCCAAGGGCCGGGCCAAGGAGACGACCTCGAAGCTCTTCTACGTCTACTCGGGCGAGAAGGCCCGCGAGGTCTCCCGCGAGCTCATCGAGGTGGACGGGCGTCCGGCCACCGAGAAGGAGAAGCGGGAGGCGCTCGAGGAAGACGCCAAGCGCGAGAAGAAGCGCATCGAGGACCAGGCCAAAGAGCGCGCCAAGAACCCGCCCAAGGTCTCGGGCGACGACGACGAGCCGCTCGTGGGCGGGCGCCGGCTTTCGGACGTGATGGACCGCTTTCAGTACCGTTTCGTGGGTGAGGAGATCCGGGAAGGCCGGGTGGTCTACGTGATGGACTTCGCGCCCCGTCCGGGCGCGCCCGCGAAGACTGCCTCCGAGCGGGCCTTCAACCAGCTCGCAGGACGGGCCGTGGTGGACGCCTCGGACTTCCAGATCCGCGCAATCGACGCGCGCCTCACCAAGCCGGTCAAGGTGGCCGGCGGGCTGGCCGCGAACGTGAAGGAAGCGTTCATCTCCTACGAGGCGCGCCCCGCACGGGAAGCGCTCTGGTTCCCCTGCGTGATCGATCTCCGCCTCAAAGGCAAGGCCGCCCTGCTCTTCCGGCTGGACGCCCAGTACCGCTTCGAGCTGACCAACTTCCGCACGTTCGGAGTCGAAACCAGAACTCAAGTCGAAGAAGGCCCAGGAGGAACCGCACCGTGACCATCCGTTCCCGCCGCATCGGCTTCATCGTCGCCTTCGTCCTCGCCGGCGCCCTGGGCGTCTACGCGTTCCGCAACTCGCTCGTGCCCGCGACGCACCCCGACCACGACCACGGCATCCACAGCCTCGACGCCGGTGGCCGGATCCTGGTGACGACGCGCGAAGGCAAGCCCCGCAATCTCGTGGGCGCCCCCGGGAAGGTGCTCGTGATCCACTTCTTCCACACGAAGGCCGAGGGCGCGGCCGACGAGCTCAAGGAGCTCCTGGCGTTCGCGCCCCAGGCCGGGGACGGCGTCGACTTCGTGCTCCTCGCCAAGGAGAACGACTTCGAGACCCTGGACACCTGGCTGGCCGCCAACGGGCTCCCCAGGAGCCCCTACTTCGTGGTCGACCCCGACGGCGTCGCGACCCAGCGCCTCAACTGCAAGCGCGACCTCGACACGATGTTCTTCGGCAAGGACGGCAAGCTCACGTCACAGTCCCGCGGGCGTCTCTCCTGGACCTCGCAGGGTCCGCTCGAGATCCGCAAGGCCCAGGCCGGCGAGGGGATCGAGTAGTCCACGTCAGTAGTGATAGAGCTCGATGTGGATGTTGCTGTACGCATCGCACGTGAAGCTCTGGACGTTCAGGGTGCCGTCCGTGTAGAGAAAGCCCGAGACGTGCGCGCACGTCTCGGTGCCCCGGAGGTCGTAGATCTGGGCTGTGTTGTTGCTGCCCGAGAAGCTCCAGGGGATGTCCATTCCCGTCGCGGCCGCGTGGAGGCTCAGCTCCCCGTTGCTCCGGAATTCCTTGTGATCCAGGCTGAACGTGACGATCCGGTCGAGGCTCGGAGAGAGCGTGACGGTCGCGTCCCAGGTCTGTGAGGTGCCGGCGCTCCTGTGGCACGTGAACGTCGTGCCCGACCAGGATGCCGTCGAGCCCGTTCCTCCGCAGCCCGCGGTCGCGTCGAGATAGCTCAGCCCCGGAGGCGGAGCGGGGCGCACCTTCAGGCTCGCTCCCTCGAACGACGCCGTGGTCGTCACGGTGGCCACCGCGCTCTTCGAGGGGTCCGCGGTGCTCGTCGCCACGACGTGGTACGTCCCCAGGGTGTGCGGCGCGCGGTACTCGGCGGTCCAGCCGTTCCCGCCGTAGGAGACGGATCCTCCCGTGGTCCCCTCCTGGATCGTCCACACGAGATCCGCGAACGTGCCGGGCGGATTCCCCGTCACGGTGCCGGTGAACGCCTGGGACGTCTCGATGGGGATCGTCGCCGAGAGCGGCGAGATGGTCACGACCGTGCCGGTCGAGGCCGAGACGGTCACGGTCGCCGTGCCGCTCTTTGACGGGTCGGCGCTGCTCGTGGCTTTCACGTGGTACGTCCCGCTCTGGGCGGGGGCCGTATAGAACCCGGCCGGGCTCACCGTGCCGCCTGCGGCGCCCTCAGTGACGCTCCAGGTCACGGCCGTCTGCGTCGTCCCGGTGACCGTGGCGGTGAATTGTTGGGTTCCCCCGCCCGAGAGCGCGGCCGTCGCGGGCGAGACGGTCACCGTGATCCCCAGCGAAACGGGTGCGCTCAGCTCCGAGTCGTCCTTCATCTGGGCCAGGAGGAGGATGACCTCCCCCGCGGCGGCCGTCAGCGTGGCGGTATCGAACGTGGCGGTGAGGCTGCCAGGGTCCGCCGCGGTGAAGCTCCTGGCCGGTGCGACGACGCGGGTCGAGCCCCGGACGCGCGCCGACGCCATTGCCAGAACGCGCTGTCCCGGCTTGGTGTCGCCCGGCCATTTCAAGGTCGCGGAGACGGTCGTCGTCGCGCCGCTGGTCTCTGTTCTGTCGACCGTGAGGGCCGGACAGTCGCACTTCTTCGTGGGGTCGGTCTTGAGCTTCAGCATGTCGAACGTCCAGAGCGCGGCCCAGTCCCCCTTGTCCTTCGCCGCGAGGCCGCTCGTGCCGGGCGCCCCGTAGTACTCCTCGTGATCGGTGTCCCCGAGCGTGTACGTGCTCGTCATGGGAATGACCCCGAGCCCGACCAGGCTCTCGACGGGAACCGCGCCGTCGCTCTCCTTCACCGCGGGATTCCCGATGTAGCCGGTGAGCTTCGCCGGGTTGTTGTAGACCCAGTGGCTGATCCCGTTGCCCTGCGCGATGGCGGCCGAGGTCGCGAACGCGGCGAGCGAAGAGCAGCTCGTGAGGTCGATGGGCGCGAGCTTGCTCGTGAGACCGTAGAGAGCGACGTACTTGTCCGAAAGGGCGTACTTGTCGGACCGGTTGAACTCGGCGAGCCGGGAGCCGTAGAGGTCGGGGTTTCGCGCCGGATCCCAGCGGATGTCGTCTCCCTCCTGCCAGACGGCCCGTCTCCAGCCGATGCCTTCGAGGTTGAGCGCCCGCGAGTTGTCCCAGCGCAGGTCCCGCTCGCCCGGAGTGTCGACGGCCGTGAACTCGTGGAGGACGCCCTTGTAGAGCGAGAACTGGTTGAACGTCTCGAGCGGCAGCCAGTTTCCCGTGGCGCACATGCCCGGGACGTCGAGGTTGTAGCCCGACGTGAGGAGATATCTCAGCGTCACGACCGGGCTGCCGCGGTGGGGCGAGCCCCAGGTGACCAGCTTCTCGAAATTGGGGGACACCGCCGCGGACAGCTCGTTGATCGCGGCCCGCGCGACGAGTCCGCCCATCGAGTGGGCCACGAAGAACAGGTTGTACTTCTTCGTGAGCTTCCGGAGACGGGGATCCTCCGCGATCAGGCGGGCGAGGGTCTTGCCCAGGCCCTCGCCGGGCCCGTCGAAGATCGGTCGATACGAGGGGTAGACGTACTCGTAGAACGCCGTACAGTCGAGGTAGTCGGCGTCGAAGTACAGGAAGCTGTCGTAGAGCAGGGTCCAGACGTCGCGCTTGTAGGCCATGAGCCAGGGGGCGTCCGTTTCGGCCGCCTCGAAGCCGTAGCGCTCCGCCTCGTTGTGGCCGTGGACGAGGACGATGACGTTCTGGATGGGCTTCCTCAGGATCTCGTCCTGCTCGGACTGTGGGAGCGTGGAGAGAGGCCGGCGCTTCGGAGCGGCGCCGGTCGGCACCATCCTCACGAGCTGTGGCTCCAGGGCCCAGTTGAGCTGTCCCTGGTACGTACTGAGGGTGTAGATGTTCCGGATGGTCTTGACGACTGCGAGCGTAGCCCGGCTCGAAGACGCGGGGGCGAGCTTCGCCGCTCCCCGCATGTGGATGTCGCGCACCACGTACCCGCCGGACGCGTCCTTCGATACGGGAAGGAACGTCACCGTGTCGTTCCGGAGCTGCCCACCCTGGGCGACGGGACCCACGCGGGCCGCGTTGAGCGCGACGAGGCTTCCGGCGTCCGCGGCGGGCAGCGTGATCGTCGGTACGAAGTCGAGCGCGGCAGCGTCGCCGGTGAACGTCACGGTACGCATCGCACCGCTCGTCTCCTGTCCGGCGGCGCGAACCACGTCGAGCGTGTTCGTCTCACGGCTCACCGTCACCGAAAGGGAGCTGGGCAGCGGCGGGATCTCGACCTTCGTGCCGTCGGAGAGAGAGACCGTCGTCTTGACGTTCGGGACTGTCGTGACCCCCACGGTCTCCGGGGTCGTGGTGCCGGACACCGTCGGCCTCGGCGCGTACTCGGGATCGGGCGGCCGCGTCGACACGAGGACGTAGGCCGCTCCGCTCTTCGAGCCGTCGGCGAGGCTCGTGGCGACGACGTGGTAGAGACCGGTCGTCTGAGGCGCGGTGTAGCTGCCCTGAGAGGTGATCGAGCCCCCGGCCGGCCCCTCCCGCACGCTCCAGGTGACCGACCCGTTCGAGGTGCCCGTTACGAGCGCGGCGAACGTCTGGCGGCCACCCGGAAGGAGCGTGACGGCCCCCGGGTTCACGGTGACCCTCACGCCCGCAGGTGTCGTCGTGGGGGTGGGCGTGGCTGTCGGCGTGGGCGTCGGCGGCGGCGTGGACGCCGCCATCTTCACTGCGGGGAGGAAGATCGGATCGCCCGAGAAGTGGTTGTCGATGACCGTGGCAAAGGCGAACAGCCGGCCGCCGGGCGTCGTCGTGCGGACGACGGCGTAGCCGTCGGCGCACCAGGCGGTCATGGTGCCGATCACGGCGTTGAGCTGGCGGAACTCATAGGGTCGGAGCCGGGTCTCGTCACCCTGGACGGTGCCCATCAGGGAGCCGTCGGCGTGGAACACGTCCACGCGAACGTCGTTCGTCTGCTGCGTCACATTGACGAGCCCGACGTTCGTGCGGAAGTCGGTCAGTGAGCCGGCATCTCTGTGGGTGAGCTGGATGAGGCGACCCTCTTCGCCAAAGCCGATCGCTTCGGACTCTGCGAGACCGGGCACGAACTGTCCGAACGACGAGCCGACGGGCAGGCTCCAGGGGTTCTCGCCGATCAGGTTGTACGTGCGGCTCGTGACGTGGAGCGAGGTCGAGGCCGAGGTGAAG
This sequence comes from Acidobacteriota bacterium, assembly GCA_016789625.1. GTDB lineage: Bacteria > Acidobacteriota > Thermoanaerobaculia > UBA5066 > UBA5066 > JAEUQS01. The sequence continues at coordinate 5,946 of JAEUQS010000063.1, forward strand.
CGCAGAGAGGCTGCGCCGGTGAAGCCGAACACGGAGGACAGGATGTCGACATATCGAAGCGACTGCTGGGGCCCGATAGAGAACGTGCGCGACTCGGGCGTGGAGTTCTGTTCGTTCTGTCTCAGCAGGCTCACGGTGAAGGAGGCCGTGTCCGTTCCCGCGTTGTGCACCTCGGCGTCGGTCCGCCAGCTCGCGCCGTTGACGCCGGAGGCATGCGCAGTCGCAGGGAGGTAGAGCGTGGTGGCCTCCGCGGCGAGCGTCCGTGCGGCGACCGGCAGGCCCCGGCTCAGAACCGTGGACCCGCGGGACCTCTTCGCGTCTCCGAGGAAGGCACCCGTCCACTCCCCGGAGAACGCGCAGGAGTTGTTGCCCTCGTTCGTCTCGGGGATCAGTCCGTTCGGGTCGACCTGGATCGTCGTGTTGTGGTGCCCCACGGGAATGAAGCCGTCGTACTGCCAGGTGAGGGCCATGTAGTAGCCGGGATCCAGGCCCGTCTCGTTGGCCCAGGTGGCGGTGCCCTGATAGATGCCGTCCACGAGGAGGCCGAACGAGACGGGGCCGGTCAGGCGCCCCGGGCCGTTGTTGGCGACGGCGAAGAAGAACCAGGTGTCCAGGTACGACGACAGGAACTCGGTGGAAGGCGGACAGCAGTTGTCGCGGGAGTTGGCGACGACGCAGCTCGGCCAGCTCGCGGGTTTGTAGAGGTACAGGTCGGGGTTGCCGGAGGCCGGGGGCGTGGCCGTCGGCGTGGCCGCGGGCGAGCCGGCGACGCGGGCGGCCGGCACGAAGATGGGATCCCCCGAATAGTGGTTGTCGATCACCGTGGCGAACGCGAAGAGCCTTCCACCCGGCGTCACCGGGCGCGCCACGGCGTAGCCGTCGGCGATCGTGCCCCAGGGTGCGAACACCTGATCGAGCTGCCGGAAGCCATACGGTGGCAGGCGGGTCTCGTCGCCCTGGCGCGTGCCGAGGAGAGATCCGTCCGCGCGGTAGAGGTCCAGCCTGACGTCGAGGGCCGAGCCGGTGGCATTGACGAGGCCGATGTTCGTGCGGAAGCCATCCAGTGCCGCGGCGTCCCGCTGGGTGAGCTGGATGAGACGGCCTTCCTCACCGTAGGGGATGGCCTTCTCGATCGCGAGGCCGGGAACGAACTGTCCGAAGGACGATCCGGAGGGCAGATTCCAGGGAGGCGTGCCGATCTGGTTGTACGTGCGGCTCGTGACGGTTAGGGTTCCGGAGGTCACGTCGAAACGCAGGGCCGCAGCTCCCGTGAAGCCGAAGAGAGAGGTGAGGACGTCGACGTAGCGGACCGAGCGCTGGCCTTCCAGGAGAAACGAGCGCGTCTCGGGCTGCGCGTTGTCGGTGTCGCGGCGGAGGAGAGAGATGGTGTACGAGGCCGAGGTCGCGCCCGGGTTGTGGACCTCGACGTCGGTGCGCCAGCTGGCGCCGTTGGCCCCGGCCGCGTGCGCCGAGGCCGGAACAAAGAGAGCGGACGCGGCCGCGGGAGCCGAGGTGGTTGGGTGCCGGAGCGAGACCAGCGAAACGGCCGTGGTCATGAGAAGGAGCGTGACGACCAGAGCACCGGCGTGACCCCGCCGGGACGCGGAATCGGATCGACTCATCAGCCACCTTCGCGCTTCTGGGCGACGGGCGGTTCGTCCCTTCATGAAGGTGGAGTCCAGGGAGGTCCCTTGCCCTGATGCAGCTGCATCGAGCGAACCCCCGGGACGGTCAGTGTTCCAAAAAACGGCAGCCCGGCATTAGTGCTTTGGTGCTATGATGCTTTGGTGCGAACGACGCTCAACCTCGCCGACGACGTCTACGAAGTGGCCCGCCTTCTGGCGCAACGAGAGGGGATCTCGGTGGGAGCGGCCATCTCGAAGCTCGTACGCCGCGGGCTGAATCCCGTGACGACGGTCGAGGCGAAGGCCGGCGAGTTTCCAGTGTTTCACGTCCCGGAAGGCGCCGAGACGATCACCCTCGCCCGGACGCTCCAGATCGAGGACGAGGAGTGACCGTTCGTCTGCTCGATGCCAACGTCCTTCTCGCGCTCGCCTGGCCGTCGCACGCGCTTCATTCCGCCGCGCGGCGCTTCTGGTCCTCACTCGGCAACGGGCGTTTCGCAACCTGCCCTCTCACGGAGCTGGCCTTTGTGCGCATCTCCAGCAACCCGGCCTTCACGCGGGACTCGGTGCTCCCGGCAGAGGCGGTGACCCTTCTCGGAAGGATCACCGCTCTCCCACGGCACGAGTTCTGGCCGGACGACCTCCCGGCCCGCGACGGACTCTCCCAGGACCTCTCCCTCCTCGGTCACCGGCAAGTCACGGACGCCTATCTCGTGTCCCTGGCCGCCCGCCGCCACGGCCTCGTCTCCACGTTCGACCAAGGAGTCCTCGCCTCGGCCGGAACCCGTCGAGCGTCGGTCGAGGTCCTCTCGGTCTAGCGCCTTCACCTCAGGGCGGTCGAAAGAGCGCGGGCGAACGCGGACGCCCCCGGCGTGTCCGAGTGGATGCAGAGGGTGTCGACGCGGAGCACGAGAGGGCTGCCGTCGACGGCCGGGAACGGCCCACCCCGGGCGAGGGCGAGGCCTTGCGCCAGCGCGAGGTCGAGCGACTCGAAGACCGCGTCCTCAAGGTTCCGCGGCACGAGCGTGCCGTCCGCCAGGTAGCGACGATCGGCGAAGCCCTCCTCGAGCGCCCGGAGACCCGCCGCTCGCGCGGCCACGATCGAGAGCGAACCCGCAAGTCCCACGAGCGCGAGGGATGGGTCGAAGGCCCGTACCGTCTCCGCGAGCGCGCGGGCCAGGTCTGAGTCCCGCGCGGCGCGGTTGTAGAGCGCGCCGTGGGGTTTCACGTGGGTAAGGCGCACATCGCGGCGCGCGCAGATCGTCGCGAGGGCGTCGAGCTGCTCCCGCACGCTCCTCACGATCTCCTCGAGCGGGAGATCGAGGTCCTTCCGGCCGAAGCCCGCGCGGTCCGGGTAGGAGGGATGCGCGCCGATCGCGAGTCCGCGTTCCGCCGCTTCCGCGACCGTGCGGTCCATGGTCGCGGCGTCACCCGCGTGACCGCCGCAGGCCACGTTTACGGACGAAACATACGGGAAGATCGCGAGGTCGTCGAAGCCCTCG
>JAEUQS010000076.1 GCA_016789625.1 Acidobacteriota bacterium
TCGCGATCAACGCCCGCGACGCCATGCCGGGTGGAGGCTGTCTGACGCTCGAGACCCAGCGCGTCCGGCTGGACGAGTCCTATTGCCAGGCCTTCCAGGGCGTGAGCCCCGGGGACTACGTTCTCCTGGCGGTCACCGACACGGGCTGCGGCATGGACGAGGCGACGCGGGCCCGCGTCTTCGAGCCGTTCTTCACCACCAAGGAGCCGGGCCGGGGAACCGGGCTCGGTCTCGCCACGGTTCACGGCATCGTGACCCAGTCTGGCGGCCATGCGGCGGTCTACAGTGAGCCCGGAATCGGATCCACGTTCCGGGTGTACCTGCCCGTGACCGCGGGGCGCCTACCCGATAGCGCCGCGCCGATGGCGCTGCCGGCCCTGCCCACCGGCACCGAGACGGTGCTCCTCGTGGAGGACGAGATCGCCGTGAGGCGCCTCGCGGTCGAGACGCTGCGCCGCTGCGGCTACCGCGTGCTCGAAGCCGCGAACGGAGAGGAGGCCCTCGAGCGGTCCGCGGAGGAACGGGGCCCGATCGACCTCCTCGTGACGGACGTCGTGATGCCGCGGCTCGGCGGAAGGGCTCTCGCCGAGCGCTTCGGGTTGGTGAGGCCCGGCTGCCGGGTGCTCTTCATGTCGGGCTACGCCGACGACGCCATCCTCCGCCACGGGGTCCTTGCGCCCGGCCTCGCATTCCTCCAGAAGCCGTTCTCGCCCGCGGCGCTCGCACAGAAGGTCCGTGCGCTTCTGGACGCTACCTCGGACCGCGCCGAGGGGAAGAGAGACCCAGAGCCTTGACGCGCGAGGCCAGCGTCGTCGGCTTCGTACCGAGCAGCTCGGCAGCTCCTCCCGGACCGAAGATCTTCCCCCCGCTCTCTTTCAACGCGGCCGCGATGCTCTCCCGCTCCCTCCGCTTCAGCTCGTCGCGGGTCATCAAGCCCGCTGGAGCCTCGCGAGGAGCGCGGCCCCGAGCGGTTCCGGTTGCGGGCGGCTCGAACCGCAGGGCGCCCCCGCGCGCGAGGATCACGGCCCGTTCCACGGCGTTCGCCAGCTCCCGCACGTTGCCGGGCCAGTCGTAGTCGACGAGACGGGACAGCGTGCTCTCCGGGACGCGGGGCGGGGCGAGGTTCATGCGGCGCGCGGCGGCCCCGGCGAAATGGAGGGCCAGAGCGGGAATGTCGGACTTGCGATCGCGGAGGGGCGGAACCTCGATGGGAAACACGCTGAGCCGGTAGAACAGGTCCTGCCGGAAGCGCCCGGCCGCGGCCTCCTCACCGAGGTCGCGGTTGCTGGCGGCGATCACGCGGGCGTCCACCTTGCGGGTGCGCCCGTCCCCCACGCGCTCCAGCTCGCGCTCCTGCAGCACCCGGAGCAGCTTGGCCTGCATGGGAAGCGGAACTTCCCCGATCTCGTCGAGGAAGATCGTGCCCCCTTCGGCCAGCTCGAAGCGACCGGGCCGGTCCGTGAGCGCACCCGTGAACGCGCCCTTCACGTGACCGAAGAACTCGCTCTCGAAGAGGCTGTCGGGAATGGCGCCGCAGTTCACCCGGATCAGAGCGCGGGCCTTCCGCCGGCTGCCGTCGTGGATCGCTCGCGCGACGAGCTCCTTCCCCGTTCCGCTCTCGCCGGTCACCAGGACGGCGGCGTCGGTCTTCGCCACCAGCTCCACTTGCTGGAGGACCTTCCGGATCGCGGGGCTGTCGCCCAGGATGCTCCCGTTTCCGAGCGCGAACGAGACCTCCTCGCGGAGATAGGTGTTTTCGTCCTCGAGCCGGCTCTTGAGCGTCGCGATCTCCTCGAAGGCCCGGGCGTTCGCGATGCTGACGGCCGCGTGGTCGGCAAAGACCCGCGTCCATTCGAAATCCCTCGTGCCGAGAAGCCCTCTGTCGAAGATCGCGAGGACGCCCAGCACCTCGCCGCGAAAGACCAGGGGCTGCGCGGCAAACGACCGCACGCCCTCCTGCGCGATCCAGGCGGGCTCGGCGATCCAGTCCTCGTCGCCGCGCAGGCCTCCGAGGAGGAGCGCGTCCCCCGTCTGTCCCACGCGGCCGATCTTGCGCACGCCCATGGGAAAGCGCCGAAAGGCGCCGCCGAGCCTCTGGTGATCGGCCGAGGGCCCGGCCGCGTTCCCCGCGCTCGCGCGAAGGTGGAGGCACTGGGTCTGATCGGGGCATTCGGGCCGGAACCGGCAGGCGGCGCAGACATCCCCCGGGCCGAGCAGCCAGATCCGCGCGAGGACCACGTCGGGACACTGCGCGACCCCCTCGACGATCGCGTGGAGGACGTCGTCCAGGCCGCGCTTCTGAGCCATGAGCACCATGAGCCGAGGAAAATTGGAGCTGTCCACGAGCCCGTGATACTACGAAAAATCATAACGACGAACACGAAAGGTCGTAATTTCACGAAACTTCGTAGCGCGATCGTGCCACGAACTTTCCATGTTAAATCATTGAAATCAAATGATTTAGATGCTCTCGAGAGCTCCGGCACGCGGCCTGCAATCTCCTTGGCAGAACCCGGGCGATTCACGCATCGGGCTTCGAAAGAGGAAGAACATGAACCGAGTCCTTACGTCTCTCGCCGCCGCGGCCCTCGTCGCGATCACGGCACTCTCCGCCGCCCCTGCACGCGCAGGCGACCTCGTCAACGTCTCCGGGGCGAGCCACATCGCCCTGAGCGGCTACGACACGGTGGCCTTCTTCACTGACTCCAAGCCGGTGAACGGCTCGCCCTTCATCCATGCCAGCTACCAGGGAGCGACGTATTTGTTCAGCACGGAAGAGCACAAGAAGCTGTTCACCGAGAACCCGGGCAAGTACGCGCCACAGTACGGCGGCTTCTGCGCCTTCGGCGTGGCGATCGACAAGCTCTTCCCCGTGGACATCAGCACGTGGCAGATCCGGAACGGCAAGCTCTACCTCAACCTGAACGGCGACATCCTGAAGAAGTTCAACGGAGAGTTCGACGCCAACGTCGCCAAGGCCGACAGGAACTGGCCCGGTCTCGTGAAGGACAACGGGACGGCCGCTCCGGGCGCCGCGAAGTAAGCGCGGGCCGAGGAAGGAGGCACGGCCATGATCGGACCCATCCGCCCGCCCTTCACGCTCGAGACGGCCCTCGCCAAGGTGCAGGCGGCCGAGGATGCGTGGAACTCCCGCGATCCCGAGCGTGTCGCCCTGGCCTATACCGAGGATTCCGAATGGCGCAATCGCACGGAGTTCCTGAAAGGTCGCGACGAGATCCGTGCGTTCCTCTCTCGGAAGTGGACCCGCGAGCTGGGCTACAGGCTGAAGAAGGAGCTGTGGGGCTTTCGGGAGAACCGCATGGCCGTGAGGTTCGAGTACGAATGGCACGACCTTGCGGGACAGTGGTACCGGGCTTACGGTAACGAGATGTGGGAGTTCGACGAGGAGGGCCTGATGGCCCGCCGCTTCGCGAGCATCAACGACGCCCCCATCGCCGAGAGCGAGCGCCGTCACCGGTGAGCCTGCACGTCGCGGGACTGTGGCGCTATCCGGTGAAGACGCTCGCCGGGGAGGCTCTCGAGTCTGCGGAGCTGACGGCCGACGGGATTCCCGGCGACCGCATCGTGCACGTCCGGGGCCCCGAGGGGGTCCGCACGTCGCGAAGGCACTTCCGGCTGCTCGGCCTCGCGGGAACGCTCGGCGATTCCGGCCAGCCGCTCGTGAACGGGAGTCCCTGGGCGAGCCCCGAGGCTCTGGCCCTGGTACGCAGGGCCGCGGGTGCCGACGCGTGGCTCGAGGCCTACGACGGCCCCGAGAGGTTCGACGTGCTGCCGCTCCTCGTCGCGACCGACGGAGCGGTGGCCGCCTTCGGACGGGACATCCGGCGGCTTCGCCCCAACATCCTCGTCGGAGGGGTCGCCGGTATGGACGAGACCAGCTGGCCCGGTGCCGAGCTCCATATCGGCGAAGCCGTGATCCGGCTGGATTCGCGCCGGGGACGCTGCCCCATGACGACCGTCGATCCCGACACGCTGGACCGGGACCCCGAGGTTCTGCGCGACATCGGCCGAAGGTTCCAGGGACGGCTCGCGCTCAACGCGGAGGTCGCTCGGCCTGGCAGGATCCGCCTGGGTGATCCCGTCCTGCTCGTGCGCCGCTCTCCGATCCGCTGACCTCGGATCCCGGCACGCGGGCTTCCTGCGACCCGCTGCAATCCGGCAGCGCCTCCACGTCGTTGATTGGGCGTGATGAATGCTCCGCTCCCGCGTGAGGGATCCGACCGCTTTCGCTCGCTCGACGCCGAACGCGGCGTCATGACCTCGATGGACGGCCGCCGCGCCGTGCTCCTTTCGTCGAGCTTCCTGTTCGGCCTCACCCGCACGCTCGACGCCGAGTCGCCGGGGGTCTCCGCGCTCACGCTCTACGCCGCGGGCACGAGCTGGGGCCGCCTCTACTTTCACGATGCCGATGCGTGGTACCGCCGTACGGAAGGACGCGGCGTGCACGACGTGCCCGCACGCACGTTCCTCGCGACGTTTGCCGACGAGATGGCCCTCGCGGGCTGGGGCCGCTTCACCGTCGACTTCACGCAGAAGCGCCACGGAGTGCTCGTGGTCGAGCTGACCGACTCTCCCGTCTCGGGCTCGATCGGCCTCGTCGGCAAGCCCGTGGACTGCCTGCACGCCGGCTTCTTCGCCGGGCTCCTCACCGAGTTCGCGCGCTTCCCGCTCGCGGCCGTGGAGACCTCGTGCACGAGCGCGGGCGACGACGTGTGCCGCTTCGTGCTCGGCGCGGCCACGGAGGTGCGGGCCCCGCGCTTCTGGCAGCTCGAGGGCGGCAGCTACCCCGACATCGACCGCGCGCTCGGCCTCTCCCGCGTTCTCGAGGCCGGGGTGCGATGAGCGGAGCCGCGCTCGACCCTGCGTCACTCGAAACCGCCGTGCGCTTCGTCGCGCGCATCTTCGCCGAGGAGCTGGCACGCGCCTTCGCGCCTCAGCTTTCGCCGGCCCCGGCGCGCCCGGCCCCCGAAGAGACGCGGGCGCCGGCCGAAGCGCCCTCGCCCTCGGAACCGTCCGCATCCACCGCCACGCGGCCTCCGCGTTTCGGTCTGCGCCCCCCCGACGCGATCGGAGAGGACGAAGCCTTCGGCTCGGCCCTGCGGTTCCTCGAGGAGCGCGCCGGAGAGACGCGCGTCCTCTTCGGGGGCGCTCCTCCGCTCGCGCCGGCTCCCCCTGAGCCCGCGCCCGAGCCCACGATCGGCGAGGTCTTCGCGCTCGGCCGGACGCCCATCCGCTGACCAGCCCCAACACCCAAGGCGACATGGAGGTCTCCCCGTGACGACAGCCGCTCCGATCGACATCCTCTCCCTGCAGAGCCTCGCGGCAGACGACATCGACCGCGCGCCGTACGGCTTCGTCGTGCTCGACACGGCGGGCATCGTCGTGCGCTACAACCGCGCGGAGGCCGAGGCCACGGGCCGGCGCGTCACGGACGTCGTCGGGAAGAGCTGGTTCAAGGAGGTCGCCCCCTGCACGCAGGTGAAGGACTTCGAGGGCGTGTTCGCCGACTTCGTCGCGCGGCGCATCCCGAAGCCCTCGCACGAGTTCGATTTCGTGTTCCGCTTCCACGACAGGCCCCACCAGAACGTGAAGATCCGCCTCGTGAGGTCGGCGGGCGAGGGCGACCAGGTGCTCGTCATCGTGACGAGGACCGGCGACGTCTGATGCCCTCCGTGACGGCGTCCCTGGTTCTCGCCGAAGAGCCGCCTCCCCGGCCCCTCACGCCGGACGAATGGTTCGTGCTGTGCGTTCTCACCGGCTCCGAGCGCTCGGCGCCGGATGGCGATCCGGAGCGCTTTCGCCGCTCGGTGAAGAGCATGGTCCGGGACGGCCTTCTGCGCGCCCCCGCAGACGAATCCTCGAGCCCCTTCCCCGAGGCCTCGGCCCCTGTCGCCCCGGCGGCGAACGACGAGCTTTTCGATGCGGTCGCTCTCGCGCTCAACCTTCTCAGAGCCCGCTACGGCTCGTTCGTGGGAGACCGGCTCCTCCACGGCCGTCTCCTCGAGGCCCAGCGGCGCGCGGCCGCGAGGTATCCGTCGCTCCTCTTCGTGGAGCTCGATCTGCATGCCGGCCTCATGCTCTCCGCCGAGACCCGGCAGGCGCTCGCCGCCTCGTTCCCCGAGCCGCAGCGCCTCGCCGCGGCGTTTCGCGAGCTGATGGAGGAGTTCCACTGTGCCGTGGTGGACCTCGTGCCCGCGTTTCGCGACCTGGATCTCCGCGACGTGACCTCGCTCGTCGCGGACAAGCTCGAGCCGCTCGGCTTCTACGACACGTCGGTCTTCGGCACTGTAGGGACTGTGAAGACCGGCACGGGCTCGGCCAACTCACTCAGCCTGTCCTGACAGTGTCCATCCGCGGCGCGATCGGGTGCGTAGGAAGAGGGCATGAAGAACACCTTCTCGCTGTGGTCGGCGGCCGTGGCCCGCGGTAACCCCGAGGTGATGGCGGCGCTCGTCGTGGACGGCTCGGGCAATGTCCAGGCCTCCGAGAGCGCCTCTCCCGAGCTCGAGCGCACGGCCGTGGCCCTCCTCGTGCCGCTCCGCGATCTCGTGGACCGCGCGGCCGCGGATCTCGGCTGCGGGCCGCTCCGCGCCTGCCTCACGGAGGGGGAATCGGCCAGCTTCGCGTTCGCCGACGTGGACGGGTACCGCACGGCCGTCGTGGTGGGACGCTCGGGAGCCGCGCCGGGCGCGCTCCGTGCCGACTCCCTGTGGCTCGCCGAGAAGCTCCGGTCGGCGCCGGTGACCGCGGGGATCTCGTGATGGAGCCGCTTCTCCTCGGAGGCGTGTCGGGCCTCGTCGGGGCCGCCGCCGGCTTTCTCGCCGCGCGTCTCGGGCGCGCGCCGGAAGCGGCGACGGGCACGGCGCTCTCGCCCCTCGCGGGGCCCCCGCGATCCGTGTCCGACGAGACGGAGCTGCGCCGTGCGCGGGAGGCGGCCGACCGCTGGCGCCTCGCGGCGCTCGGGAGCTCCACTGCCGCACAGTCGTCACCCGACTTCGCCGACCGGCCGAGCCCCCGCGAGCTGGAGCGTGTGGCCGCCGCCGTGAGCGGCCTCGCGTTCGTGGACGCCGTGGCCGTCGCGGACGACGGCGGCCTCCAGCTCTCCCGCGGCGAGAGCCCGGCCTCGCGCTCCCTCGCGAGCCTCGTGCCCGTGGCCGCCAGCCTCGCCGCGGGCCTCGCCTGCCGGCGCGAGCGCGTCGCCTCGATCTCGCTCGTGACTCGGGACGCACGCGTCGCGGTTCTCCGCGCGCTCCCCTCGTGGACGGGAGGCGCCTGGCTCGGCGCGCTCTCGAACGGCCTTCCGCCATCGCGGCTCGCGCTCGACGCGGCCGTGGCGAGCGCCTTCGCGACGCGCCCCGACGCCGGCTGGCCGGCGGTGCCGCGCAACGCCGCGATCCAGACGCTCCACGGCACGACGGCCGTGACGGGAGATCAAGCCCTCGCGCGCCTCACGAGCGAGCTCCAGCGAATGGTCGCGACCGACGTGCGCCTCGCCGGCCTGGGAGGCGAGGGAACGCTCGCGACGGCGGTCTCTTCGGAGGGGCCGTCCCCCAAGGCCGCCGCGGCGCTCTTCTCCCTCTGTGAGCGGGTGCGGCAGCGGGCCGCGCGAATCCTCCATGCGGAGGATCTCCTCCGGGTGGAGGTGACCCTCGGCGACGGCTGCGTGATCACGTTCGCCCCCCTCGCCGTCGAAGGTCGGGTGGCGCTCCTCACGGTGACCGCCGGGCGACCCTTCGAAGACCTCGAGGTCTCCCGGTTCGTGGGCCGCGTGCGGCATCTCCTGGGCGACCTCGCGCCCCGTGGGGTACTGGCCCTGGAGGGCGCATGAGCCCGGTCGCCGGCGTCCAATCCGAGCGCGAGACCCTCCGCGAGCTCCACGAGGAGCGCGCCCGGCTTCGGCAGGAGATCGACGAGCTGAGGAGACAGCTCGCCGGCCTGCGCCCTGGCAGTCCCGCAGGACCGCCAAACCCGGTCACAGAGCCCCTTGCGTTCTCGGTCTGGCCGCCGGGCCAGGTTCCGTTCGCTCCGGCACCCGCTCCCTCCGTGAGGCCCTACGCCGTCGCGCCGCCCGTCGTTTCGTCCGATCAGGGCCTCGATTTCGGCGCCGTGAGCCGTCTCTCCCCGGACGAGCTGGACGGCCTTCCGTACGGCCTCATCACCCTCGATGCGCAGGGCCGCGTCGTTCACTACAACGACACCGAGGCGCGGCTCGTTGGGCTCCCGCGCGAGCGCGTCCTGGGGCGCTCCTTCTTCGACGAGGTGGCTCCCTGTACCCGCGTGCGCGAGTTCAAGGGCCGCTTCGAGGAGCTCGCGCGGGATCCCGTGGGCGTGCGCGTGCAGTCCTTCGACTTCGTCTTCCGCTTCGCGAGGGCCGAGCAGCACGTCTCGATCGTGATGACGCCCGCCCGCGTGCGCGGACAGTTCCACGTCGCGCTCCTCCGGCGCGCCATCGTGGCCCGCTGATGACCGCGCCCGGATCGCCCTGCGGAAGCTGCGAGCTCCTCCCCGAGGCGCTCCCCGAGCGCGGCCAGCTCCTCCTCGCGCCTCCGCTCGAGCACACCGCCTCCCGGCTCCGGGCCTATCTCGCCAAGGAAGGCTGGGAGTTCACGGCCCCCGGCAGCTCACTCCTCGCCGTGACGATCGGCCCGGGCGATCTCGCGCGGCTCGGCCTGTCGCTTTCGGGCCTTCTGTCGAGCGTCGAGATGGACGACGTGAGGGCGCTCGTGATCGCCGAGGGCAGGGAGCCCACGATCGAGGACGTCGTGCGCGCGCGATCCCTTTCCCGGCTCGTGGGCGCGGTGCAGGGGGCCTGGCTGTCCGACCTGCTGCGCGAAGGCCGCCTCGCCGCCGAGCTCCACCCCATCGTTCCCGTCGACGAGCCCGGGCGCATTTACGGTCACGAGTCGCTGCTGCGCGGCTTCGAGCGGGACGGCCGTCTCGTCTATCCCGCGTCGATGTTCCCCGCGGCCCGGAGCGCCGGGCTGCTCTTCCACCTCGACAGGGCGGCCCGTGAGACGGCGATCCGCGAGGCGCACCGCTCGGGCATCTCCGGCGCGCTCTTCATCAACTTCTGCCCCACGTCGATCTACGATCCGGCCTTCTGTCTGCGCACCACCCTGAGCGCCATGCGGGAAGCGGGCCTCAGGAACGAGAACGTGGTCTTCGAGGTGGTCGAGACGGAAGAGATCCGGGACGTCGAGCACCTCCTCGGCATCCTCGGCTTCTACCGGCGGGCCGGCTTCCGCGTGGCGCTCGACGACCTCGGCGCGGGCTACGGCTCGCTGGATCTCCTCGCCCGCCTCCAGCCCGACTTCATCAAGCTCGACCGCCAGCTCGTCGACGGGCTGCCCGACGACCCCTACCGGTGCGCCATCGCCGCCAACCTGCTCGACCTCGCGCGACGGCTGAAGACCCGTTCCATCGCCGAGGGCGTGGAGCGCGAGGAGCAGATGGTGTGGCTGCGCGCGCACGGAGCCGACCTCGTCCAGGGCCACCTCGGCACGCTTCCCCCGAGGATCGAGCCGTCAAGACCGCTGGCCGGGGTCTGACCTCGCCGTCAGGCGGGGTGCCCTTCTGGACCACCGTGCGCGCCGCCCCGCGAGATGTAGCGGATCCCCGACTCCATCGCTTCCGTCCAGACCCGCTCCATCCGCGGGTCGAAACGGCCCGTGAAGGACTCCGCGGCGTGAAGGAGGCTCTTCAGCCAGAGCTCGTAGTGGTGGGGTTGGATCTGCATCTGCCGGTGCCGCGTCGAAAGCCCCTCGAGGTCCGAATAGTCGGCCTTCCGGCGGGCGATGGCGCCCACCATGATGAAGAGCGACGCCTTGAGATGGCGCTTCTGCTTCGGGAAGTCGGTACCGGAGAACATCGCCGCCACCTCGGGCGAAGAGCCGAGGAAGGAGTCGTAGAAGACGTCCAGGAACCGCTCCTCGTTGATACAGCGGTCGAAGCTGTCGAGAAAAAGGGCCAGATCGTCCTCGCTCAAGATTGGGCCCTCCTTTCCGCGTGCGCCTCCTCCGGACTCTCCCGAGGCTAGGCTCCCCTCGCACCCGAGTCAACGCGATTCGAGCCCTCACCCGGCGCCCCGTTTCGCCCGCCTCGCGAGCTTGCGGAGCTCGAGGATGGTCACGGGCCCGAGCGCGACCAGGAGACCGAGCGCGAGATCCGTGCCGGACAGGGGATGGAGGCCGAACAGGGTCTGTGTGGCCGGGATGTGGTGGAGGGCCACCTGAACCCCGATCGAGAGCGCCACGACGCCTACGAGAGTCAGGTTGCTGAACGCCCCGACCTCCCAGAACACACGGGTCGTGCTACGCGACGAGAACGAACGGAAGAGCTCCGAGAAGACGATCACCGAGAAGGCCATGCTGCGGGCCTCCTCGAGGCTCCGCGTCTCGAGGACCCACAGGAAGACCCCCAGCGTCGCGACCGTCTCGAGGAGGCCCGCGAAGGCGATGGTCATCCACTCCGGCGGTCCGAGCATGGGCTCGTCGGTGCGCCGCGGAGGACGCTTCATGACGTCCGGCTCCGTGGGATCCATCACGAGGGCCAGCGCGGGGAGGCCGTCGGTCACGAGGTTGATCCACAGGAGATGCAGCGGCAGGAGCGGCAGAGGCAGTCCCACGATCGCCGCCGCGAGCATGACGGCCAGCTCTCCCGCGTTCCCCGACAAAAGATGCACGAGGGCCTTCCGGATGTTGTCGAAGATTCCGCGCCCCTCGCGCACCGCCGCGACGATGCTCGCGAAGTTGTCATCGGTGAGCACCATGTCGGAGGCCTCACGGGTCACCTCGGTTCCCGTGATTCCCATGCAGATGCCCACGTGGGCCTCGCGCAGCGCGGCCGCGTCGTTCACGCCGTCGCCCGTCATCGCGACGACCGCGCCTTCGGCCTTCAGCCGGCGCACGATGGTGAGCTTGTCCTCGGGCGTGGCCCGTGCGTGCACGAAACGCTCGACCGCGTCGCCGGACCGCAGGATGCCGAGCTCCCGCGCGATGACGCGGGCCGTTACGGGATGGTCGCCCGTGATCATCACGGTGCGGATGCCGGCGCTCCGCGCCGCCGCCACGGCCTCGATCGCCTCCGAGCGCGGCGGGTCGGCGATTCCGAGGATGCCGAGGAGCCTCAGGCCTTCCTCCGCTTCACCGTCTCCCACGGCGACCGCCAGCACGCGCAGACCGCGCGCCGTCATCTGGGCCTGCGTTTCCGCCGCCCCCTCCGTGCCCGACGTACAGAGCCCGAGGACGACCTCGACGGCGCCCTTCACGTACAGCACGCCGTCGGCCCTCCGGATCGACATCCTCTTGCGGAGGGAGTCGAAGGGGTTCACCGCCGTGCGGGGCCGCTGCTCCTCGATCGTCGCGCGGCGGATTCCGCGCTCCGCCGCCTCGAGGAGGATCGCGACCTCCGTGGTGTCGCCCACGCCGCTCCGCTCGTCCTCCGAGAGGTCGGCGTCGCAGCAGGCGGCCGCGGCGTCGACGAGCTTCGTGTGATCGGGCCCCCAGAGCTCGCGAACGGTCATCACGCCGGTCGTGAGCGTGCCGGTCTTGTCGGTACAGATCACCGTCGCGCAGCCCAGCGTCTCCACCGCCTGGAGCCTTCGCACGAGCACGTGCCGGGCCACCATCCGCTGAACGCCGATCGCGAGTGCGATCGTGACGATGGCGGGGAGGCCCTCGGGCACTCCGGCCACAGCCAGGGACACGGCCGAGAGGAAGACGTCGAACGGGGTCATCCCCCTCACGAGCCCGAGAACGGCGACCACGGCCACGATGCCGCCACAGACGTACAGAAGAGTCCTCGAGACCTGGGCGAGACGCACCTGGAGCGGCGTGGGACCCGATTCCGCGGTCGCGAGGAGGCCCGCGATCTTGCCCAGCTCCGTGCCCATGCCGGTCGCGAGGACCTCGGCCCTCCCGGTGCCGTTCGCGATGGACGTGCCCATGAACACACAGTCGAAGCGCTCCGCGAGAGGCGCCGAAGGATCCACGGGCGAGACGGTCTTCTCCACAGTCGCGCTCTCACCGGTGAGAGCGGCCTCGTTCACGGCGAGGGCGTGGGCCTCGAGGAGCCGCGCGTCCGCGGCCACGATGTCGCCGGCCTCGAGGAGCAGGAGGTCCCCGCGCACGACCTCGGCGGAGGGGATCACGGCCGGGCGCCCGTCCCTCGCGACCCGGGCCCGGGGAGCAGTCATGGAGCGGAGCGCGAGGACGCTGCGCTCGGCCTTGTACTCCTGGAGGAAGCCGACGACCGCGTTGAGGATCACGATGGCCCCGATCGCGATCGCGTCGGCGAGCTCCCCGAGGGCGGCCGAGACGACGCAGCCGCCCAGGAGCAGCCAGATGACGGGGCTCTTGAACTGACCCGCGAGGAGCACCCACCGCGACGTGGCCTCCTCCCGGGCGATCTCGTTGGGACCGTGCTCCGCGAGCCGGCGGGCCGCCTCTGCCGCCGTCAGCCCCTGGGACACTTCGGACGGGCCCGCGTCCATGGCGGCCCAGTCTAGTCGAGCGGGCCTGATGCATCGGCACCATGGACACGGAGGTGCGAGAGACGTATGCCTACATTGGGCCAGAGCCCCGAAAGGTGTCACGAACTCGGCATGAAGGTCGCTCAGATCATGTCCATCGATCCGAGCAGCTGCAGCCGCGACGAGTCACTATCTTCCGTCGCGGGAAAGCTGTGGAGCGCCGACTGTGGGGCCCTGCCGGTCGTCGACGGAGACGGGCGCGTCGCGGGCATGATCACGGATCGCGACATCGCCATCGCGCTGGGGTTCTCGTCCCGGCCGGCCTCGGAGACGACGGTCGGCGAGGTCGCGACGGGAGCGGTCTTCTCGTGCCGGAAGGGAGAGCTGCTCGAGGCCGTGCTCGAGCGCATGGCCGCGCGCGGGGTCCGCCGCCTGCCCGTCGTGGACGAGAACGGACGGCTCCTCGGCATGCTGTCCCTGAACGACCTGATCGCAAGGGCTCCGGACCTCGGCGCCCGCAGGATCCTCGCGGCGCTCGAGCGGATCGGGCGGAGGACGTCTCCGCACCGGCCCGAGGCCGCACCCGCCCCGTTCGACGCGATCGCGGCCGCCACGGACGACGAGGCCGTGAGGGAGCGGATCCTCGAGTACTGTGGCGGCGTGCGCGGGGCGCCTCCCACCGCCTGGCACCTCGCGGCGCTCGGAGGCTCGCAGGCGCGGTACCACCCCGACGGCGCTCCCGTCGCGGCGGAGCTCGGGAGCCTGTCGAGCCTTCTCTCCGAAGGGGCCGACGTCTGTCGCTCCCTGGGGGACCGCGAGAGCAGCCTCGTGCATCTCGACGTCGACTATTCGAATCCCGAAGACCCGGCGGAGCCCTATCGCGCCCCGGAACCCGTCTTCAGGCGCCTCGAGCCCGTGTACGAGGCCGTGCGCGCGGCCTTCCTCCGGCGAGGGATCCACCCGCTCTGTCTGATGACCGGACGCGGGTATCACTTCATCGCGGCCATCCCGCAGGGCACGCCCCTCTCCGAGGCCGTCGTCTCGATCGGGGGCCTCGTGCCCTCTCTCGAGGCTCGCTACCGCGCCCTCGGGACACCCGGCGCTCTGGAACGCGGCCGGGCTCACGAGGGCATCGGGCGGCTCCTCGAGCATCTCGCTCACGAGGTGATCCGGGGGCTGAGGCCGGACTCGCCGCTGCCCATCGCGCTGGCCGACGTACCGCCCGCCCCTCCCGGTCCCTTCGTCTGCCTGGATCTCTCGGCCTACGGTGACCCCCTCGACGAGCGCTCCGTCCGCTGCGCCTTCTCGTCCAACCAGAGGTCCCACGCTCTGGGCATCGCCCCAGAAAGGCCGTTCGTCTTCACGCTCCCGCGGAACGGCATGCCCCTCACGGAGCTCCTCGAGGTTCGCGAGAGTCCGGAGCGGGTGGCCGCGCTCGCCCGCCTCGCCCCGGCGCCGATCCCATCCGTTTCCGGCGATTCGACCTCCTGGGTCGACGAGTACCTCGCGAGCCCGCTCGCGGCGTTCCACCGACAGTACGACCTCGATCCCGGAAGTCCGGCTCCGAGCGCCTGGCTCGAGTCGCCGTCTCTGCCCCGCTGTGCCGAGATCCCGCTGGACTTTCCGAGCCCTTCCCTCCTGAAGCCCGTGTACCTCCGCACCGTCGCCTACGTCCTCTGGGGGCTCGGATGCTCACCGCGCTTCATCGGCGAGCTGGTGCGGTCGCGCTACGAGGCCGACCACGGCTGGGGACAGACGTTCAGCCGCTACGACCCGGCCACGCGGGCGCGCTTCTACGTCCGTCTGTTCTGTGGAGCGCTCGCATCCGGCCTCGAGGAGCCCGGGGACTTCAGCTGCGACACCCAGAGGCAGCGCGGCGCCTGCCCCGGCCTCGACTGTGGGCACGACCTCGCCCGCTTCGCCCGAAAAGCGCTTTCGCGTGGCGGCCCGCCATGAGGTGGAACGTCGGACTGTCGACCGGCATCGGGTA
>JAEUQS010000079.1 GCA_016789625.1 Acidobacteriota bacterium
CGAAGACGGAGCAGACGAGCGTGGGGAGGCCGGCGCCGAGGCTCGCGTGCGTCGTGCCGGCGCCGCCGTGGTGCACGGCCGCCCGGCAGCGGGGGAACAGCCAGCCGTGATCGACGCTCGGGACGATCTGCAGGCGCTCGTCGTCGACGTCTCCGAAGCTCGTCCAGCCCGCGCCCACGATGCCGCGTGTCCCTGTCGCCTCGAGTGCCTTTCGCGCGGCGCGGAGCACGGGGCCGGGATCCAGGATCGGCATGCTGCCGAAGCCGAGGAACACCGGTGGATCCTGGGGTTTCGACTCGATCCAGCGGGCGAGGCGTTCGGGGCGCTCGCCCTCGTGCGACAGGCGAAGCTCCTCGGAGAGCTCGATCGGGCCGGTGATGTGACAGTTGCCGTTCCAGTCCGAGGGGCGCGGTGAGAGCGCGTCGGCGTACGCGAGCACCACGGGCAGCCCCCGGCGCTTCGCCTGGCGCGTGAAAGGCTCGTTCACGGGCGGCGCGCCGAGGCGCTTCCGCATGGCCGCGACGTCGTTTCGCGCGCTCTTCCAAAGGAGGTCGATGAGGAGCTTGTGGGTGAGCCGGTTGAGCATTCCGAATCCGAGGTTCCGCGTCGTGATGAAGGGGCTCGGGAGGTCGCCCGAGGGCGGAATCGGATAGAAGTAGACGGGGATCACGGGGACCTTCCGCGCGGCGCCCACCGCGGCGGCGCGGTCTTCCATGAGGACGTGCGTGACGAGGAGATCGGCGTCCTCGCTCACGCCGATCACGGCGTTCTGGAGGCCGCCCTCGAGCGGCTTCTCGATCTCGGCGAGCCACTTGAAGAAGCTCTGGATGTCGCCTTTCGCGAGCATCCTCTGCGCGGCCTCGCGCGAGAACAGCTCCTGCGTGTCGATGGGGAACGGCACGAACGAAATGCCTGCCGAGCGGATCCAGCCCTCGAAGTTGCGGGGTGCCGCGAGCCTCACGGTGTGGCCCCGCGACTGCAGGGCGTGGGCGAGGCCGAGGAACGGCTGGACGTCGCCGCGGGTTCCGTAGGCGAGGAGCGAGATCTTCATGGGGCTGTCCTCCGCGTGCGTTTGGGCTTCTTCGCCTTCAGGGCGTCGTCGTCCCAGGGGGCGTCAGGAATCCGGGTGCCGGGCAACAAAGTCGTGACGAGCAGCTTCTCGATCGCGAGGTGGGCCGCGTCGAGGTCGAACGCGGGGTCGAGGAGCTTCCTCACGGCGAGCCCGTCGAACGCCGCGAGGAGCACCGACGCGACCGGCCGGAGCTCCCCGGCGGCCTCCGGGCCGCGGCCGAGCGCGAGCGCGAGGTACGCGAGCACGTCGGCCTCGCCTTGGGCGCGGTGCCGGGCCGCCTCGCCGCGGAAGCCACGGTCCCTGAGACCCATGGCGTCGAGCTCGGCCACGACGCGGTACCAGCCGGGCATGAAGTCGACGAGCGCGCGCACGAGCTGGAGGGTCTTCCGGAGGGGCTCCGCGCCGTCACCCGTGGGCGGCTCGGCCGTGGCCTTGGCGAGGAACGTCTCGCGGCTCGCCTCGAGGGCCGCCCGTACGAGGGCCCGGCGGTCTCCGAAGTGGTAGTGGGCGAGCCCTACCGAGACCCGGGCCTTCTTCGCCACGGAGCGGATGGAGAGCCCCTCCACTCCGCGGGTCGAGACGAGGGCGATGGACGCGGCCAGGATGCGCTGCCGGGCCGGCTTTTCTGAACGACTGTTCAACATGATGCGAATGTACTGAACGTACGTTCAAGTCGGGGGATCGGATCACCGGGAGGTAATCTCCCCGGCCGGTGGAGAAGAGACCGGAGGACGCGGAAGACGGCAAGGCCGAGGCCCTGAGCTTCGAGGAGGCGCGGGAGCGCCTGCGGGCGCGCGGCTACCTGGACCGCGGAGTCGAGGGGGCGGTCCTCAAGGGCGTCCTCTCGTCGCGCAGCCGGGCCCGCGGCGTCCTCAACGGAGCCGCGGTCGCGGCGACGCTCCTCGCGACGGCCCTGGCCGCCTCGGACGCCGTCATCCTCTCGGTTGCCGCCGCCCTTCCCGTGAAGGACGGCCTGGTGCTCTTCCTGTGGCTCCTCCTCGGCTCGCTCCTCCTCGCGCTCGTCCTCGTGGCGGCGCTGGGCGGAGTCGCCTGGCTCCGGCTCTCCTCCCGCGCGGGGTCCGAGCACGCGCCCGCCGAGATGGGCGTCGTGCTGGGGCTCCTCGCCGCGCTCTTCGGCGCTTTGACCGCCCTGCCGGCCCTCGACGGCGCGGCCCCGCTCGCCGCCGTGTTCGCGGTCCTCTCCGTCGCGGTGGCGGTGTTCGTCGCGGCCCGCGTCGCCCGGGGTCTCACCACGGCGCTCCTCGTGTCGCGCGGGAAGGCCGTGCTCGGCCGCGCCCGCGCGACCGGCCTCCCGGGGGCCGGGATCGCCATCGTCGCCACCGTGGCTCTGCTCGTCGCGTTCTTCGTGCGGCGCGGCCAGGAGCCTCCGGACGAGCCCCTCGTGGTGACGGCCAACACCCGTCGCGCGATCGTCGTCGGCCTCGACGGCTACTCCGATCGGTTCCTGCCCGCGGCCACCCGGGCGCTCCCTGCCGGTACTCCTTACCTGAAGACCTCGCGGGATCCCGCCGCGTTCTGGACGAGCGTCGCGACGGGCGAGAGCGCGCGGCGGCATGGAGTGGGCGCGCTGGATCTCGTGCGCGTCGCGGGCGTTTCGGCGCCCCTCAGGCCCCGGGGCGCGAGCGCTCTCTACCTCGGCAAGGTCCTTCCCGCGCTCGGCCTGGCGCGAAGAGAGTCCGTCACGTCGGCGGCGCGGCGCGTTCCCGCGCTCTGGGAGGTCGCGCACCGCGCCGGGATCCCGTCCCTTGCCGTGAGCTGGTGGACGACGTACCCGGCGGGCGACGGCGGGGGCACGGTACTGTCGAACCATCTCTACTTCGCCGCGAGATCCGGCGGCCCGCTCGTGGGCGAAGCCTGGCCCGAGGAAGCGGGAGTCCGCGCGGCGAAGCTCGTCCCGAGGCGGGGCGGAGAGCAGGGCGTCGCGCGGCTCGTGGCCGACGCGGAGGGCTGGGACGCGTTCGTGCTGGCCTCGTTCCGCGAGGCCTGGGTGACCGACCGGCCCCGCCTCGGGCTGCTCTATCTGCCTGGGCTCGACATCCTGGCCTCGGCCCTGGCCGAGGCCGATCGCGACGCCGGAGACCGCGTCGCCCTCGCGAACGCGCTGTCGGGCGAGGCCGCGAGGCTCGCGACGTTCGTGCGCGAGGAGCTGCCGGGGCTCGGCGCGGACCTCACGGTCACCGTGCTCGACGGCGGGCGCGAGAGCGCGGGCGGGAGCATCGCGTTCGGGGGGCCTCTCGCGGCGCCGGCCCCGCCGGGGCTGAAGCTCGCTCCCGAGGACGTGGCTCCCACGGTGCTCGCCGCGCTCGGTGTGCCGTCCGCCCGCGATCTCACGGGAAGGCCCCAGCCCGCGGTTCTCGCCCAGGGCGCGTCGGGCGGCGCGACGGTGGCGTCCTGGGGGCGGAGGCGGGCGCTGGCGGCTCCGCCCATCGATCCCAAGGCCTACGTCGAGAACCTCCGCTCCCTCGGCTATCTGAAGTAGATTCAGCGGAGTTCCGTCTGGCGGGTGATGCGCGTCAATACCTCGCGGCGGCGCGGGTGCGTAGAAAGACACCTCGGAGGATCCAGGCCGTGAAAAGGCACCTCGTCCCGACGACTCTCGCTCTTCTGCTTCTCGCCCCCACGGTGCCTGCAGTGGCCGCTCCCGGGGATGCGGCGCCCGCGTGGCGCGCGTACGATCTGGGGCGCCACGG
>JAEUQS010000086.1 GCA_016789625.1 Acidobacteriota bacterium
TGGGATCCTTGGCGCGGCGATCACGGCGTTCTCCAGGCCTCCCCTCGCCGGCTCGGATCTGGACTGGGGGCAGGACCTCGGTCGTGTCGCGGACCTTCTGAAACGGCGGGGCATCTCGGCAGGCGATGTCGCGATCGCCTATTTCGGCGGCGACCTTCCTTCCCTGCGCCTGCCCGGAGCTCTCGACCTGCTGGAGGAGCGCGGAGCCGGGAGGCGCTATCTCGTGGTCTCCCGGCAGTATCTGTATCTCGGGCCCGAGGCCGTCCTCTACCCCGGAGGTCGCGAAGGGGTCCTCCTCGCACTCGCGGACGTTCGCCGGCCGGGCGCCACGTTCCTGGAGCGGGCCGGGGACTCGATGGACCTCTTCGACCTCGGCGGAGGGGTCGGGGGCGCGCCTTCCCCCGACCCCGCTTCCGTCACGCGATGATCGCGGGCCTCGTGGCACGCACGAAAGCGCTCATGAACTTGCCGTCGACGAGCGGCGCGATCCGCTCGGCGTCGATGCCCGCCGACTCGAGGAGCTCCGCCGCGTCGGCCACGTTGTAGACGCGCGTCGGCACGACCTCGATGTCCGTGAATCCGGCGGCCGCGAGCTTCTCGCGATAGACGCTCTCGTCGAGCGCACCGGCCACGCAGCCGATCCACAGCTCCACGCTGCGGCGGATCTCGGCCGGAACCTCCCCGCGCACGACGACGTCGGACACGGCGAACCGGCCGCCCGGCTTGAGCACGCGGAAGGCCTCGCGGAGCACGCGGTCCTTGTCGCCCGAGAGGTTGATCACGCAGTTCGAGATCACGACGTCCACGTGGGCGTCGGGGAGCGGGATGCTCTCGATCTCGCCCTTCAGGAACTCCACGTTGGTGGCACCCGCACGCTTCTGGTTCTCCCTCGCGACGGCCAGCATCTCGTCGGTCATGTCGAGGCCGTAGGCCTTGCCGGTGGGGCCCACGCGTTTCGCTGAGAGCAGCACGTCGATGCCGCCGCCGGAGCCGAGATCCAGGACCACCTCGCCGGCCGCGAGGCTCGCGAGCGCGGTGGGGTTGCCGCAGCCGAGGGACGCGCTCATCGCGAGCGCGGGAACCTCCGCGGACTCTTCCGCGGAGTAGAGGTTCGAGGTGATCGGGTCCTTCGCCGCGGCGCCGAAGGACGCCGCGTTTACCCCCGCCGCGGTGTCGCCGCAGCACGACGGCGCGCAGCACGAGGTGCTCCCCTCGCTCGCGGCGCGCTTGGCGGCTTCGCCGTAGCGGGCCTTGACGGTGTCCTTGAGGCTGGTTTCGGTCGTTACGGAAGTCGTCATGGGAATCTCCATCAATAAATTTTGATGTGTTGGATACAAGAAAACGGCGGAAGGTCTGAGCATCACGGTTTGCAGCACGAGGTCACCTCCGCGGCCCGGGCCCGAACCACGGCAAAGAAAGACTCCAGCTCCGTGAGGAGCTGCGCGTTCAGCATGTAGAAGACCCACCGGCCCTCCCGGCGATCCGTGATGAGGCCCGCCTCCTTGAGCACCTTCATGTGGAAGGAGAGACGGGACTGCGCGGCGTCGAGGGTTTCGGTGAGGTCGCAGACACACTGTTCGCCCGTGAGCAGCATCTCCACGATCCGGATCCGCGTGACGTCCGAAAGCGCGTGGAAAACGGTGGCCAGCCGGTTCACGTCCTTCGGAGCGGCGCCACGCAGGGCGGAGAGGGTGGGGAGGGCAACGCTCACACCCACAACATATCAACCAAAATTGATTTGTCAAGGGTGAGCCCGGTTCAACCTCCCCGGCGCTCCTCGAGCCACGCCGCGAAGCGGTCCTTCGGCCAGGCGTTCACGATGCGCCCGGCCGGTATTCCGGCGAGCCGCGCGACGGCGAGAGCGAACGGCAGGAAATCGAGATGCCGGCGCGCGTGCGCATCGCTCGAAAGGGAGAAGAGGCAGCCCGATTCGGCCGCCTGCCGCGCGAGCCGCGGGTTCAGGTCGAGTCGCTCGGGGCAGCCGTTGATCTCGATCGCGATCCCCAGCTCCCGCGCCCGCGCGAACACGCGGGGCCAATCGGCCCGGATGCCCGAGCGCATCTCGTAGAGCCGTCCACGCGGGTGCCCGAGCACCGCGACGCCGGGCTGCTCGAGCGCGCGCATGAGCCGCGGTGTCTGGTCGCGCGGGTCCCGCAGGTTCGTGTGGACCGACGCGATCACGGCGTCGAGGCACGGGACGCGCTTCGGGGTGACGTCGAGCGTGCCGTCCTCGGCGATGTTCGACTCCGCTCCGAGGAACATCGTGAAGCCGCGTTCCGTGCGGGCGTTCAGCCGGTCGATCTCGCGCCGCTCGGCCTCGAAGTCTCCCGCGAAGAGGCCCCCGGCAACGGCGCAGTCGCGCGCGTGATCGGTGAGGAACGCGTAGGCGTCGCCTCGCGCCTGGAGCACGCGGTGAAGCTCGGCGAGCGTCATCTTCCCGTCGGAACGGTCCGTGTGGAGGTGCACGTCGCCGCGCAGATCGGAGGTCGAAGGCCCCTCACCCGAGGCCAGGATGCGCGAGACGTCGGCCACGGTGAGGTAGTCGCGCTTCCTCTCGTCGTCCGGGTCGTGATGGTCGAGGATCGAGGCCAGGTGATCGTCGATCGAGTCGTCCGAGCCGCTCGAAAGGAACGAGCCGATCGCGTCGGCCGCGCGCGGCGACACGTTCGGCAGATTGCGCAGCGCGACGCGGCGGCCGTGCAGATCCTCGTCCAGCTCGCGCAGCGCCGTCGCGGCCGCGCGGTCTTCGGACGCGGGCCGGCTGCCCGGTTCCTCGGCCCGGGCGAGCGCGAGGAGCGCCGACGCAAGTCGCCCGTTCGTGACGGGCGGGGCCGGCCTGACGCTCCCCGGCGGAGGTCCGGAAGATCGAGGACCCCGGCCGTCCGATGGGACCGCGGTAACAAAGTCCGTGGCGCTCATCCCGGGAGGATTCTACGGACTCGGCGGGCCGAGAACCTGCTCCAGAAGATCGAATCCTCGGGGCTCACGACGTAGACGGACTGGCCGCCGATGAGGGCGGGGCGCCGCCTCTCGAACTCTTCGCGGCTGTGCGGGCGATCCTTCATCAGCACGAAGTCCGCCTTCCAGCCGGCCTCAGAGTCCACGACGTTGAACATCCCCCGCTCGCTCGAGCTGTGCCCGTGTCGGATTGATCACGATATCGACGTCCTGCGTCGTGCGGGGCTCTCCGTGGAAGACGCTCCCCACGGAACCCGAGATCATGTACGGAATCGCGGAATCGGTGAGCCAACCGGCCACCCGGCCGAGAAACAGCGCGAGGGTCACCCGCGAATGCCGAACGCTGAAGCGCGCTCGTACAGCTCGTCACCGAGAAGGATCCGCGCGACGGCCCGCGAAACGGCCGCCTCGTCCAGCTCGGGATTCCGGGCCCTCACTCCAGATGCGAGAAGCTCCCTCATGTCGTCGCACATGCTGAGCGCGAGACGAACCCGCTCCTCGCCGCCCATGCGCCGATACGCTTCGAGCTGAACGCCGGCCGCCTCGGGCGTCGTGTCGGAGAGGACCACACCGGAAGTTTGGCGAGCCCCGGGCAGTCCGCTGGACTGCAGGCCACTAGACTCCGCCCGTGACGGACGCCCCTCAGAAAACGCTCGCCCTGATCGACGCCTCGGGCTACCTGTACCGCGCGTTCCACGCGATCCGCACCCTGAGCGGACCGGGGGGACGGCCCACGAACGCCGTGTACGGCTTCACGAACATGGTGAAGAAGCTCCTCGCGACCCGGAAGCCCGAGGCCGTGGCCGTGTGCTTCGACCGCCACGAGCGCACGTTCCGGCACGAGCTGGACGCCGCCTACAAGGCGCAGCGGCAGGCCATGCCCGAGGACCTCGTCCCCCAGATCGAGGACGCCAAGAAGCTCTGCGCCCTCCTCGGGCTCACGGCGCTCGAGGTCCCGGGCTTCGAGGCCGACGACCTCATCGCCGCGCTCGCGAGGAAGGCTCCGGACGCGGGCTTCAAGGTGGAGGTCGCCTCCTCGGACAAGGACCTGTTCCAGCTCGTCGAGGACGGCCGCGTCGCCGTCTGGCACCCCGTGAAGGAGATTCTGCTCGACGCGAAGGGCGTCGCCGAGGAGTTCGGCGTGCCCCCGAACCGCGTGCTCGACGTCCTCGCGCTCATGGGCGACTCCTCCGACAACATTCCGGGCGTCAAGGGCATCGGCGAGAAGTCCGCCCGCGAGCTCGTGCTCGCGTACGGCAGCCTCGAGGACATCTACGCGAACCTCGAAAAGCTCAAGGGGAAGCGCAAGGAGCTGCTCGAGGCCGGCAAGGACTCCGCGTTTCTCTCACGCAAGCTCGCGTCCCTGGCGGAAGACGCGCCCGTCGGCGACGTCGCGAGCGCAGACCTCATCGCCGAGCGCTTCGGCGTGCGGAAGCTCGAGCCGCAGGACGTGAAGCAGCTCGCCGCGTTCTACGACGAGCTCGGCTTCGCGAAGCTCAAGGGCGACCTCCTGCGCGAGCACTTCGCCGACGCGGCGACGGTCGACGTGCCGCCGTCCGGCTCCTCCCCCGAGATTCCCGCGGCGCGCTTCACCGCGTCGCCCGGGGAGGTCCTCGCGCTCGCCAAGGCCGCCGACCGCGTCGCGCTGCACGTCGAGTGCGCGCCCGGGAAGCCGTTCCCCGCCGAGCCGCTCGTCGCCCTCGTGGGGCTGCCCGGCGAGTGCATCGCGTTCGCGCTCGACACGCCGGAGGGGCGTGCCGTACTCGCCGATCTCTTCGCGTCCGGCCTGCCGCTCATCGCGCACGACGCCAAGCGTCTGTTCCTCGCCGCGAACGTCCTCGGCCTCGCGCCGCCCGCGCGCTTCTACGACGTCATGCTCGCGGCCTACATGGTCTCCCCCGGCCTGCACGCGCACGACCTCGTGGGCGATGCGCGCTCGGTGCTGAACCGCCCCCCCGACACGATCCCGGCCCTCAAGGACGCGTTCGGCAGCTCGGGCGCGGAATCCGCCGCGGCGTTCGAGAGCGACGCGGCGCTGCGGTATCTCGCGCCCCGCGCCGCCGTGCCGCTCGAGCTCCACGCCGCGCTCGCGCCGAAGGTGGCGGGCTCGCCGGCGCTCCAGAAAGTGCTCGACGAGATCGAGGCCCCGCTCGTCCCCGTCCTCGCGCGCATGGAGACTGCGGGGGTCATGGTCGACCGCGGCGTCCTCGCGACCATGTCGCACGACTTCGGGAAGGCGCTCGCGTCGCTCGAAGGCGAGATCCACGCGGCCGCGGGCGAGCCGTTCAACGTGGGCTCGCCGTCGCAGCTCGGGCGCATCCTCTTCGAGAAGCTCGGGTATCCCGTGCTGCGCAAGACGGCCAAGACGAAGTCCTACGCGACGGATTCCGACGTTCTCGAGGAGCTGGCCGCGCAGGGCACGGGGCCGCTCCCGAAGCTCGTTCTCTCGTGGCGCGAGCTCTCGAAGCTCAAGGGCACCTACGTCGACGCGCTGCCCCTGCACATCGCGAGGGACGGCCGCATCCACACGCGCTACGACCAGGCCGTCGCGGCCACGGGACGGCTCTCCTCGAACGACCCGAACCTCCAGAACATCCCGATCCGCACCGAGGCGGGCCGCGCGATCCGCAAGGCATTCGTCGCGCCGCCGGGGCGCCTCCTCGTGGCGGCCGACTACTCGCAGATCGAGCTGCGCCTCCTCGCGCACCTCTCGGGCGACCAGGCGCTCGTCGACGTGTTCCGGAAGGGCGAGGACATTCACCGCGCCACGGCCGCGAAGATCTTCGGCGTGCACCCCGACCTCGTCTCGCCCGACATGAGGCGGGGCGCCAAGACCATCAACTTCGGCATCCTCTACGGCATGGGCCCGTTCGCGCTCGCCGGTCAGCTGGGCGTGCCGCAAAAGGAGGCCAAGAGCTTCATCGCCGCCTACTTCGCGCAGTTCCCGAGCATCCGCGCCTGCCTCGACGGCATCCTCGAGAAGGCCCGCGAGACGGGCGGCACCGAGACGCTGTTCGGGAGGCGCCGGCCGATTCCGGGGCTCCACGAGAGGAACTTCGCGGTGCGCTCGAACGCCGAGCGCATGGCGATGAACGCGCCGTTCCAGGGCACCGCGGCGGATCTCATCAAGAAGGCCATGATCGATCTCGACGCCGCGCTCCTCGCCGAGGGCACGAGCGCGCGGCTCCTCCTGCAGGTGCACGACGAGCTGATCCTCGAGTGCGACGCGGGCGATGCCGGGCGCATCGGGGCGCTCGCGAAACGCACCATGGAAGGCGCGGCGACGCTCTCGGTTCCGCTCACCGTCGACGTCGGCTCCGGACGAACCTGGGGTGAGGCGAAGGGCGGATGAGCCCGTTCCTTTAGAATCCGCCCGCGATGAGGCGCGAACAAGGGTGAGGTCGTTCACGAAGGCAGGCGGCCTCGTGTTGCTCCTTTCCTCTCTCGCGCGCGCCCAGGACGCGGTGCCCCAGTCGCCGCCAGCCTCGCCGACACCGCTGCCGGAGACGGTCGTTCCGCCCGCGGACGCGTCCCGGCCGCGCGCCACGCTCGAGCGCATTCCCGACACGGTGAAGCTCTTCCCCGTCGAGGTTCCCTACGTCCATCCGCTCTACCGCGAGATCGAGTCCCCGGCGAAGCTCGTGGAGGTCGCGGCGCCCGCCGACTACGACGGCCCCGCGTCCCTCGTGGTCGCCGTGAAGATCGACGGCGAGGGCAAGGTGCTCGACGCGCAGGCGGTGGAGCCGCCGGTGAAGGGCCTCGCGAACTCCCTCCCCTCGCTCTTCCCGAAGTGGCGGTTCATCGGCGCGCGCAAGAACATGCAGCCCATGGGCACCTGGGTGTCCATCGCGTTCGAGCTCGAGATCCAGGTCGAGAAGGCCGCGTTCACGAGCGCGGCGCTCACGGCCGTGGGCCGCGACGAGCCGCTGCCCGTGCTCGTGCCCGACCGCGTGGGCGAGGAATGGATCGCGCGGTACCCCAAGAGCCTCGAGCCCCCCGAGCCCGGCTTCGTCTCCATCGAGGAGGTCTCGGTGCTGCCCTCGCCCGACAAGGTGAAGTGGGACTTCGACGCCTCCAAGCAGACGACGCGCGTCACCGCGCTCGTGCGCGTCTCCGAGCTCGGACAGGTGACGCGCTTCGTGCCCACGGGAGAGCTGGATCCGTTTCTCGCTACCTGGATCCGCGGCGCCACGGCGCGCTGGAAGGTCACGCCCGCGACGCTCAAGGGGCGGCCCGTCGAAAGCTGGGCGACGTTCAGCGCAACGCTCAGCTACACGCTCGACAACGCGAAGCAGAAGAGCCTGCGGTCGATCAAGAAGAACCTCCGCGGCACCCCGAAGAGCCTCTAGACGACCTCGCGGAAGTCCCCGTTCCGCCGCGTGAGCTTTCGCGCGTCGAAGTGCTCGAGGAGCGGGATGAGCGTCTTTCGTGTGAGGCCCAGGAGGTCCCGGAAGTCCCCCACGCGGAGCGGCCGGCCCTTCGCCGAGGCGAGCTTCGCGGCCGCGGCGTCCACGGTCTCCTTGTGAACCACCAGGTCCGGTGAGAGGCGCACGAGCACGCCCGACTTGAGGAGATGGCCCACGAGGCCCTCGACGACCTGGGTCTTGGCCGCGAGCGCCTTCGCGAGCTCGAACGCGCGGGGCTCCTCGAAACCCGCGAGCCGGTAAGCCTCCGCGATGCGCGACGCGAAGCTGCTCGCCTCGTTGGCCGGCGCCTCGGCCGTGCCGTGCGGGCCGACCAGGTCGTCCTTCGCGGTGAGGACTTTCGCGGCCGTGAGGTGGACGAGCCAGCTCTCCGCGACGTGATGCGGAAACCCCTTGCCCAGCGCCGCAAGCGCCTCGGCGCGGGGCGCGAAGGCCGAGGGCGCCCCCTGGGCTTTGCGCGCCGCGAAGAACGCCGCGAGCCGGTCCTCGATCGCGGTCTTCGCCGCACGGGAGGCGAGCACGCCCTGCGAGACCGCGACCGCGCCGCCCTCACGGAGCCGCCCGCGCAGCGCGTCGGCCGAGGCCTCGGTGACCCCGAGGCGCGCGGCGAGGTACGGGGCCGTGAGGCCGCGCGGGCCGGCCTCCTC
>JAEUQS010000198.1 GCA_016789625.1 Acidobacteriota bacterium
CAGGTAGCGCCTCGCGACCTTGATGATCTCGGCATCGAAGTCGTCGGCCGTGGCGTAGCGGTCTTCCCGCCGCTTGGTGAGCGCCCTCATCACGAGCTCGCGCACGTCGTCGGGCACCTTGTGGCCGGGGTCGGACTTCTCGAACGGAAGGGGCGGCTCCAGGAGGTGCGCGCGCATCCAGCCCGCCGGCCCCTGATCGGACGACACGGGACGCCGGCCGGTGAGGAGCTCGTACATGACGATGCCGAGGCTGTACAGGTCGGACCGCCCGTCGAGCAGCTCGCCCTCGGGCAGCGCGCCGAACAGCTCCGGCGAGGCGTAGCCGAGCTTGCCGAGGAACGTGCCCGCGACCGTCTTGCTCTGGTCGGCCGGCTTGTCCATCGCCTTGGCGATGCCCAGGTCGATGAGCTTGATCTTGGGCTTGTCTTCCTCGTAGAGGAGCATGAGGTTGTCGGGCGCGATGTCGCGGTGGACGATGCTCTTCTTGTGGAGGTACGAGAGGGCCTGGAGCGCCTGATGGGCGATCTCGAGCGTGAGCGTGAAGTTGGGGAGATCGCCCTGCTTGAGGAGATCGCCCACGGGCACGCCGTCGATGAACTCCATCACGAGGTAGCCCGTGCCGTTGTCCTCGACGGCGAAGTCGTGGATGGTGCAGAGGTTGGGATGCTTGAGGCGGGTGGCCGTCTTGGCTTCTTCGATGAACCGACGCTTCAAATCGGCATCGGCGACCGTGTGCGGCCGCATGACCTTGATGACCCGGATTTCGTCCAGAAGCCGATGGCGGACCTTGTAAATGGCCCCCATCCCGCCCTCGCGGAGCTTTTCGACGATCTCGTACTTTCCCTCGAACGTCTGCCCGTCCAGAACCTGCCCTCCTGAAACGCCGGATTGTAGCGTCGGGAGGATAACCGGGACGTGACGTGGCTCGCCTATGCTCCGTGCGTGGTCGCACGTTCCCGATACCAACCATTCCCCGCGCAGACGCCCGAGGATCTTCGGCTCCTCGCTCTCCTGGCCGAGATCGGCACGGGCGACACCGTGACCGCGACGGCCACCGGCTCGGACGGGCGGGTGCGAGCGATCACGGTCTCGAGGCACCTCGTGGTGGAAGCCCCCGGGCCCGACGTGGCGTCCGTGGCCTCCGAGATCGCGTTGACCCCTACTCTCGCGGAGGGCGAGACCCTCGACGTGAACCTCTGGACCCTGGCGATCGAGTATCTGGAAGCCTGTGAGCGAACGGCACGTCAACGGCTCGACCACGGTTGAAACCGCCGGGTTCCTGCCCGCGACCACCGCCTGGTTCGCACGGACGTTCCCTGACGGCCCCACCACCGCGCAGACCCTGGCGTGGACGCACATCGCCCGCGGCGAGAACGTGCTCCTCGTCTCGCCGACGGGCACCGGGAAGACGCTCGCGGCGTTCCTCGTCGCCCTTGACCGCCTGGCCTCCCGGAAGCTCGCGGGCGACACGGCGCCGCGCGTCTCCACGGTCTACATCTCGCCGCTGAAGGCACTCGACAACGACGTCGCCCGGAACCTCGAAGGGCCCCGCACGGGGCTCACCGTGGAGCTCGCGAAGACGGGCGCGACCGTCACGCTCGACGCCGCCGTGCGCACGGGCGACACCACGCAGGCGGCCCGCGCCTCGCAGCTCAAGACCCCGCCCGACGTCCTCATCACGACGCCCGAGTCGCTGGCGCTCCTCCTCGTGGGAAAGGGCCGCCGCATCCTGGACCGCGTCGACACGCTGATCCTCGACGAGATCCACTCGGTCGCGGGCACGAAGCGCGGCGTGCACC
>JAEUQS010000199.1 GCA_016789625.1 Acidobacteriota bacterium
CGCGTCGTGAACGTGTGCCCGTCGGCGGCCGAAACCGGAACGAGCGTGGGCGATTCGGCCACCGCCCCGGACCTCAGAGCTCGAGGACGATGTCGAAGCCCTCGTGGTGGAGGTGCTCGTCGCTCTGCACGTGGATGGGCATGCCGATGCGCTCCTCGAGCTCCTCGATGAGCCGGCGCTCCTCGCCCGAGAGGATCTTGTAGATCTCGGGGTGGACGCGCAGGAGCAGCGAATGGGCCTCGCCGTCGTCGATTCGGCGCAGGATCTCGCGCCGCATCTCGAGGACGATCGTGGGGATGCTCTTGATGCGCCCGGAGCCGCCGCAATAGGGGCACGGCATCGTGAGCGTGCGCTCGAGGCTCTGGCGCTGCCTCTTGCGGGTGATCTCCACGAGGCCGAACTCCGAGACGGGCAGCATCCGGTTCTTCGAGCGGTCGCGCTTGAGCTCCTGCTCGAGCGCCGTGAAGAGCTGGCTGCGGTGCTCTTCCTCTTCCATGTCGATGAAGTCGACGACGATGAGGCCGCCGAGGTCCCTCAGGCGAACCTGCCGCACGATCTCCTGCACGGCCTCGAGGTTCGTCTTCCAGACGGTGTCCTCGAGCCTTTTCTTGCCCACGAACTTGCCCGTGTTCACGTCGATCGCCACGAGCGCTTCCGTCTGGTTGATGACGATGTGCCCGCCCGACTTGAGCCACACCTTGGACTTCAGCGCGTTCTCGATCTCGGCCTCGACGCCGTACTCGTCGAACAGGGAGCGCGTCTTGCGGTAGAGCTTGACCTTGGAGACGAGCGCGGGCTGCACCTGGTCGAGGAACTCCACGATGCGCTGGTAGCCCTCGTCGTCGTCCACCCAGAGCGTCGCGAAGTCGGATCCGAAGACGTCGCGGGCCGCGCGGAGCGTGAGGTCGAGGTCGCGGTGGAGGAGGGCCGGCGCGCCGGAGCGCTCGCCCTTCTTGCGGATGGACTCCCAGAGCTTCACGAGGTAGCGCTTGTCGGCCGCGAACTCGTCGGCCGCCCGGCCCTCGCCCGCGGTGCGCACGATGAAGCCGCCGGGCCCCTTCTTGAGCCCCACGAGGATGTCCTTGAGCCGGTTCCGCTCGTCCTCGTTCTCGATGCGGCGCGAGACGCCGATGTGGTCGATCGTGGGCATGTACACGAGCGTGCGGCCGGGCAGCGTCACGTGGGTCGTGATGCGCACGCCCTTGTTCGCGATCATGTCCTTCGTGACCTGGACGACGATCTCCTGGCCTTCGCGCAGCAGGTCGTCGATGTTCGGCAGGGGCGCCTTCTCGCGGGGCTCCTCGTCCAGCTCCTTCAGGGGGTCCGCGGGCACGATCTCGGCGACGGTTTCGTCCTGCGGGAAGCGGTCGAAGTCGTCCACTTCCTCGCCCACGTCGGCCACGTAGAGGAACGCGTCCTTCTCGAGACCCAGGTCCACGAAGGCCGACTGCATGCCGGGCAGGACCCGCGTGACGCGGCCCTTGTAGATGTTGCCCACGACGCCGCGCTGCCTCCGGCGCTCGATCTGCACCTCGGCGACGCGGCCTTCCTCGAGCACGGCGACCCGGGTCTCCCGGTCGCCCGCGGAAACGAGCAGCTCTTTCAGCACGGCCGTGCATTGAAGCACAGGCTCAAAATGCATCCCGTGAGGAAAGCGCTGCTTGCCCTGTTTCTCCTGGGGCCGGGTGCTGCGGCCGCTCCTCCCGCGCTGCAGGAGGGCGATCTCGTGTTCCACACCTCGCGGTCGGCGCAGAGCCTCGCCATCCAGCGGGCCACGAAGAGCCCGTTCAGCCACATGGGCGTCGTGCTGGAACACGGGAGGACGCTCTACGTGCTCGAGGCGGTGTCGACGGTGAGGGAGACGCCGCTCGCAGACTGGCTCGCCCGCGGGGAACGCGGGCGCTACCGGGCCCTTCGTCTGGCCGACGCGGTCACCGTCCTCAC
Source organism: Acidobacteriota bacterium (assembly GCA_016789625.1). GTDB lineage: Bacteria > Acidobacteriota > Thermoanaerobaculia > UBA5066 > UBA5066 > JAEUQS01. Next base: position 1,945 of record JAEUQS010000199.1, read on the forward strand.
TCCCGACGCTCGGGCAAAGCTACGCCGCGAGGCGAAGGCGTTCCTCGGCAGGCGGTACGACCTCACGTTCGAGTGGAGCGACGACCGCATCTATTGCTCGGAGCTCGTGTACAAGCTCTACGACCGGGCGCTCGGCGTGAAGCTCGGCGAGATCGCGACGCTCCGCACGTTCGACCTCACCGATCCCGCCGTGAAACGGAAGATGCGCGAACGCTACGGGGCGAAGGTCCCGCTCGACGAGCCGGTGATCTCGCCGGCCTCGATGGCGGCGTCCCCGCGGCTCGTCACGGTCGCCGAACGCTAGGAGTGCACGCCGGGCGCTTCCGAGCCCGTGCTCTGGACCCACTCCTCGTAGCCGCCGCCGTAGAGCGTGGGGCCGCCGGGCGTGCCCAGCTCGAGCACGCGGTTCGTGAGGCCGCGCAGGAACGAGCGGTCGTGGCTCACGAAGAGCATCGTGCCCTCGAAGTCCGAGAGGGCCTCCACGAGCATCTCCTTCGTGGCGATGTCGAGGTGGTTCGTGGGCTCGTCGAGGACCAGGAAGTTCGGCGGATCGAACAGCATGCGCGCGAGCACGAGCCGCGATTTCTCGCCGCCCGAGAGGTAGGCGATCTTCTTGTCCACGTCGTCGCCCGAGAACTGGAAGGCCCCGGCCAGGTTCCGCAGCGAGCCCACGCCCTCGAGCGGGAAGTCCGCCTGGAGCTGCTCGGCCACGGTGAGCGTCGGGTCGAGGAGCTCGAGCGACTGCTGCGCGAAGTAGCCGACCTTGAGGCTCGCGCCGAGCTGCACGGTGCCGGAATCGGGCACGAGGCCTCCGGCGATCATCTTGAGGAGCGTCGTCTTGCCCGCGCCGTTCACGCCCATCACGCACCAGCGCTCCGTTCGGCGGATCTGGAAGTCGAAGTCGTCGTAGATCACGCGGCTGCCGTAGCGCTTGGCCACGTGGCTGAGCTGCGCGACGTCCTCGCCCGACCGCGGGGCCCGCCGGAACTGGAACTTGACGATCTTGCGGCGCTTGGGGGGCTCGACCGCCTCGATCTTCTCGAGCTTCTTCACGCGGCTCTGGACCTGCGCGGCCTTGGCCGCGTGGGTCTGGAAGCGTTCGATGAAGCGCTGCTCCTTGGCGAACATGGCCTGCTGCCGCGCGTACGCGGCCTCCCGCTGCGACTCGCGGAGCGCGCGCTCCCTCTCGTAGAAGTCGTAGTCGCCCGAGTAGGTGAGGAGCTCGCCGCCGTCGATCTCGACGATCTTGTCCACCACGCGGTTCATGAAGTCCCGGTCGTGGCAGGTCATGAGGAGAGAGCCCTGGTAGCCCTTGAGGAAACCTTCGAGCCAGAGGATCGACTCGATGTCGAGATGGTTCGTGGGCTCGTCCATGAGGAGGACGTCGGGCCGCCCGAGCAGCACCTTGGCCATCGCGACGCGCATCTTCCAGCCGCCGGAGAGGGCGCCCACGTCGCCGTCCACGCGCTCGTCGTCGAAGCCGAGTCCGTGCAGCACCTCGCGGGCGCGGGCCTCGATTTCGTAGCCGCCCCGTTGCTGGTACTCGCCCTGCACCTCGCCGTAGCGCTCGAGGACCTTCTCCATCTCGTCGGCCTTTTCGGGATCCGCGAGGTCCTTCTCGAGCTGGGCCAGCTCGTGGTGGAGGTCCCCGAGGCGGCCGCTGCCGGCGATGGATTCCTCCAGTACCGTGCGCCCCGACATCTCCTCGATGTCCTGCTGGAAATAGCCGATCGAGAGCTTCTTCGGCACGGAGACGTCGCCGTCGTCGGGCGTCTCCTCGCCGGTGATCATGCGGAAGAGCGTGGTCTTGCCGGCCCCGTTGGGGCCCACGAGGCCGGCCTTCTCGCCGGCGTTGAGCTGAAAGGCGGCATCCAGGAAGAGAACCTGCTTGCCGTATTGCTTGACGATTTTCGAGAGGGAGATCATGGCGGGCGGCGGACGATAGCAGGCTGCCCGGGCAGTCCGTCAGGACTGCCTGCGGCGATCCTTTCGGATCGCCCGTGCTCGCTCTGTTCAGCCGCCCCGCACGCCCCTCGGGAAATGCTCGAGGAGCGCCTTCGCCTGCGACGAGAAGATCTCGAAGCGGGCGTCCTTCGCGCGGAGGAAATGCTCCCGCTCGGCCCGCGTCGAAATGAGGAGCGAATCGCCGAGGACGTCGCCGTGCTCGAGCGTCACGCTCACGACCGTCTCGTCGCCCGCGGCCGTCGCCTCGCCCGGAAACCAGAAGCTCACGTCCTTGTCGTAGAGGTTCATGAGGAGCTCGCCCCGCAGGATGGCGCGGCGGCTCGTCACGTAGAAGCCCACGTCCTGCAGGAGCGGCAGCCGCGGGACCACGCGGTAGTTGATTCCGGAGCGATAGGTCGCGATGCCCACGCCGGGCTGCCGGGCCGCGATCTCCTCGCCGGGCTCGAGCTTCGGGTCGTCCATCGTCGCGCTCTCCTTCGAAAACCTGCGGCCTTGCTCCGGCCGTTCGGCGGCTCTATTATTTCGATGGCCGTCTAAATAGACAAGGCGCTTTCATGGGGACCTCGAACGATTCCTTCCGGGCGATCGCCGACCCCACGCGGCGCGAGATCCTGCGTCTTCTCGCGAAGCGGGAGATGACGGCGGGCGAGCTGGCGGATCACTTCGAAACCTCGAAGCCGACCCTCTCGCACCATTTCGCGGTGCTGAGGGAGGCGGAGCTGATCACGAGCCGGCGGGAGGGCCCGACGATCTGGTACACGCTGAACACGACCGTGCTCCAGGACTTCGTCACCTGGGCGCTCGAGCTCGGCGCGGGGCGCGGGAGGAAACGATGACGACGCGAAGCTACCTGCTGTGCGGCGCCCTCACGCTCGCGGCGCTCGTCGCGGCGGCGGTCGCGTATCCGTACCTGCCGCCCGAGATCCCGACGCACTGGAACCTCCGCGGCGAGGTCGACGGCCACGCGCCGGCTTCCATGATCTTCCTCGTTGGCCCCGGGCTCATGGCGCTACAGATGCTCGTCTTCGCCGTGCTGCCCTGGCTCTCGCCGAAGCGGTTCGAGGTCGAGGCCTTCCGCGGTACGTACCTGTACCTCATGGTCGTTCTCGTGGCGCTCTCGGGATACCTCTTCGGGGTGATTCTCGCGAGCGCGCTCGTGCCGGGTTTCCCGGCGGGTCGAGCGGTCTTCGGCGGGGTCGCCGTGCTCTTCGCGCTCGCGGGCAACGTGATGGGCCGGGTGCGGCGGAACTTCTTCATCGGCGTGCGGACACCCTGGACGCTCGCGAGCGACCGGGTCTGGTACGCGACGCACCGAGTCGCCGGGAAGTCCATGGTGGGCACGGCGCTCGTCGCGCTTTTCGTCCTCATCTCCGGCGGGCCGGTCTGGGCCGCGTGCGCGGCCCTGGCGGCCGGCCTCCTCGTGCCGGTGGTCCATTCCCTGTGGCTGTACAAGAGGCTCGAACGGGGCGGCGCGATGGACTGAGCGCCTGGGCTTCGCCCGCCACGAGGCCCCGTTCTTCTGCGGGCGTGGCGAAGATGAAAACCGGTGTGTCGTGCGGGCGGAAGCCGAGCCGGCTCTGTCACCCTTTTCGGCCAGCCCTTGCCGAGGAGGCCGCCCGCCCCGATCGCTTCTTCGGCACCGAGACTGTCACCCGTCGTCGGGTGTCTCCTGGGTGTGGTCCGCCGCAAGATACGTGGTCTTCGCAACCGGCAGGCGCCGGACCTGCTTGCCTTACTGCTTGACGATCTTCGAGAGGCAGATCATGGAGGGTGGTGGACGATAGCAGGCCGCCGCGGAGGAGCGGGTCGTCAGAAGCCGAGGCGCAGCCCTGCCACGACGTGGTGCATCGAGTTGCGGTTGGTGTCGAGCTCGGTGCCGAACGTGTAGGTGTGCTCGGCCGTCGAGAAGCGGTACTCGAAGAAGGCCGCGAGCTGGGACGTGAGGGCGGCATCCCCCCCGAGGAACGCCGTGAACGCCGGGCTCGAGTCCGAGAGGCGCAGCTGGGCCTCGTCGTCGAAGGCCAGCTTCTGGCGCTCGACGCCGGCGCCGGCGCCCACGACGAGCCCGAACGCGCCATCGGGGCGGGAGCCGCTCTTCGCGAACGCGAAACGCGCCGCGAGGCTCACCGTGACGAGGAGATTCTCGTTCTCGATGCGCGGCAGATCGATCGAATCCTCGAACGGCTCGCCGTCGGCGACGCCGGTCAGCCGGTAGGTCGCGGCCTGCTGGACGGGCTTGGAGAAACGCCCGTCGACCACGACGCCCAGGCTGCCCCACGGCATGAGGTAGGCGACGCCGCCCTGCAGCCCGAAGACCGCGGCGGCGTCCACGTCCTGGTCCTCGAACGTGAGCGTCGTGTGGTTCTCCGGATCGTCGCCGTGCACGTCGAAGAGCGGCGTGAACGTGCCGCCGCCGAACGCCGAGACGCCGAAGGCCAGCGGTCCGTCCGCGGCCCGGGCGAGCGGCGCGCCGAGCAGCGTGGACGTCAGGAAGGCGGAGATAATCAGGGTTCTCTTCATGTTTCACCTCGAAGGAGATTCGCGAGCGCTCCGCAAT
>JAEUQS010000219.1 GCA_016789625.1 Acidobacteriota bacterium
AGAGCAGCGACCTCACCGCGTCCTCGCGCACCGCGGCCCGCTGGAGTCGCTCTTCGAGCCCCCGCCTGCGGGCCTCCTCGACCCTCAGAGCGTCCTGGGCCTCGGCGAGCGCGCGGGCCGCGTCGGCATGCGCGGCCTCGAGCCTCTCCGCGGCTTCCGCGCCCGCGTTGACGGTGGCGACCGTCGCGAGCGCCGCGTCCGTGGCTTCGCGGGTCTCGCGGGCCGCCTGCGCGACGCGGCGGGCGCCGCTCGCGATGTCTCGCGCGGCCCGCCTCAGCTCGTCGAAGAGCGCGTGCAGCTCGTCCACGCCGGCCGCGCCGGCAGGGCCCGGCTGAGGGCCCGAGCTCCCCGGAAGCGAGAGAGACAGGAGGTTGAGGCGATCGGCGAAGCCGGCGACCTGGGCGCCGAACGGCGCGAGCGCGTCGGCGGCACGGTCGGCCCTCTGCGCGCCTTCTCCGGCCTCGGTGAGGGCCGTCACGGCGCGTTCCTGCTGGCGCTCGGCGACCTGGGAGGCCTCGCGGAGGCGGGCCTCCGCTCCGGCCGCGCGCGTGAGGGCGCTCGCGACGCTCCCGAGAGCGGCGGCGGCCGTGAGCGCGGCGTCCTTCGGCGCCGCGGTCGGGGAGAGAGGACCTTCCTTCTGGGGCTCCGGCTCCGTCCGTTCCGGAACCGGGGCCTCAGGCGGCTCGAGGGCCTCGGCGATGGCGAGGAGGCGGTCCGCGGCGGCCTCCCAGGGCGAGGGGCCCGCGAGCGGCGGTGGAAACGTCGCGCTCCTCACGTCGCTCGAGAGCGCGGCGAGGCGGCGGGCGATCTCCTCGAGGAGAGCGGTCGTCGCCTCCCCCTCCGGGGCCTCGGGCCCGGGCTCCCGCTCGGGCTCCGGGTCCTGCGCCGCGCCGACGACGGCGAGGCGCGAGGCGGTGATGTCGGTCGAGAGTCCGCCGTCGCGGGTGGGGCGAGCGGCGCGGCGGAGCTTCTCGAGCTCCTCGGTCAGGCGGTCGGCGCGGGCCCTCTGGGTCTCGCGGGAGGTCGCGAAGGAAACGGCCACGAGCACCGCGCACACGAGTCCGGCCGTGAGCGCGAGGGGCAGCAGGGAGGCGAGCGAGGAGGGATCCATCGTCGAGGGGAAAACTGTACACCCGCCACCCCGGCGTCGAAGGGAAGCGGCGGCTACACTCGTTCCGTTGAGCGAAACCGTTCTGCGGCTCAAGCCCGGCCGCGAGGCCCCGGTGAAGAGGCGCCATCCCTGGCTCTTCACCGGCGGGGTCGCGCGCCGCGAAGGACCGCAGGTTGCCGGACCGTTCGTCGCCTACGCGGCCGACGGCGCCCTGCTCGGGCGTGGCTTCCTCTCTCCCGAGAGCCCGCTCCTGGGCCGCTTCTGGGCGTACGGCGAAGCGCGTGTCGACGCCGCCCTCGTCGAGGCCCGGCTGGACTCGGCGCTTGCGCTTCGCGCGCGGGTGGTGCCTCCCGCAACGACCGGCTACCGCGTCGTGCACGCCGAGGGCGACGGCCTGCCCGGGCTCGTCGTGGACCGGTACGGCGGCGTCCTCGTCGTGCAGGCCACCACCGCGGGCACGGAGGCGGCCCGGCCTCTCTGGCTGCCGGCCCTGGCCGCGCGGTTTCCGGGCGCGACGCTCGTCGCGCGGAACGATCTCTCGAGCCGTGAGGGCGAGGGGCTTTCCACCGCTCCCGAGGTTCTGGCGGGCCCGGACCTCCCTGCGCCGGAGAGCGCGGAGTTCGAAGAGCGCGGGCTGAAGTTCGCGGCCGAGATCCTGTCGGGCCAGAAGACCGGCTTCTTCCTCGACCAGAGAGAGAACCGCTTCCTCGTGAAAGAGATATCGGGTTCGGCCCGCGTGCTGAATCTCTTCGCCTATTCGGGCGCGTTCGGCGTGGCCGCGCTGGCGGGAGGCGCGAAGCACGTCGTGCAGGTCGACGTCTCGGCGCCGGCTCTCGAGGCCGCGCGCGCGAACCACGAGCGCAACGGGCAGCGCGTCTCGGGCGACGCGCCCGAGGCCTCGCTCGTGAAGGCCGACGTCTTCGAGGACCTCCGCACGCGCGTCGCCGCGGGGGAGACCTACGACGTCGTCGTCACCGATCCGCCCGCGTTCGCGAAGAAGCACGGCGACGTCGACCGTGCCTGCCGCGGCTACAAGGACGTCAACCGCCTCGCCATGAAGCTCCTCGCTCCCGGCGGAACGCTCCTCGCGTGCTCCTGCTCGGGGCCCATCTCGGCCGACCTCTTCCAGAAGATTCTCTTCGGGGCCTCGATCGACGCGGGCGTGCCTCTGCGGCTCCTTTCGCGGCACGGCGCCGGGCCCGACCACCCCGTTTCCCTGGACTGCCCCGAGGGCGAGTACCTCAAGGCCTTCCGGCTCACGCGCGCATGAGCGCAGGGCCGCGCCCGGGAGACGGGCGGCCGCGCCCAGTGGTGGCCGGGCCCGTGCCCCCGTTCCGGAGCGGCATCGCCGACCAGACGGCCCGGCTCGCGCGGGCCTTCACCGCTCTGGGCGAGCCGCCCCTCGTCGTGACGTTCCGGAGGATGTATCCGCGGTTCCTCTACCCCGGCAGCGAGGAACGCGGAGAGGGACCCTTCCCCGACGGGCTCGAGGTCCGGCCGCTCCTCTCGGGCCTCTCGCCGTGGAGCTTCCGGAGCGCCGCCCGGGAGATCGCCGAGGCGGCGCCGTCCGCGATCTTCGTGGCCTGGTGGACGAGCTTCTTCGCGCCGCACGTGCGGCTCCTCCTCGCGCGCCTCGAGCAGCAAACGAAAGCGCCGCGGATCCTGCTGTGCCACAACCTCGTCGACCACGAGGGCGGGCGGGTTCGCAAGGCTCTGTCGCGCGGCGTGCTCCGGGCGGCGGACGCGCTCGCGGTGCAGAACGCCGAGGCCGCCGAGGAAGCGCGGAGGCTCGCGCCCCGGGCGCTCGTCGCCGTGGTGCCGCACCCCTCCGAGCCGCCGGCGCACGCGGTTTCGAGAAGCGCCGCGCGCCGCGCTCTCTCTCTTCCCGAAGCCGCGCCCCTCTTCCTCTTCACCGGGCTCCTCCGCCCGTACAAGGGCTGGGACGTTCTCGCCGAAGCCTTCGCCCGGCTGCGGGTCTCCCGTCCCGACGCGCTCCTCGCCTTCGCGGGCGAGCCCTGGGGGGAAGCGCGCGCGTTCACCGAGCGGCCCCCCGAAGGCGTCCTCGGGGACGCCGCGTACCTCCCCGCCGAGCGGCGCACGCTGTGGCTGAGCGCCGCGGACGCGGTCGTCTGCCCCTACCGCCACGCGACGGGCTCGGGCATCGCGGCGGACGCGCTCGCGTATGGCCGGCCCGTCCTGGGGACGCGCGTTCCCGGCCTCGTCGACGTGATCGAGGACGGCGTCTCGGGCCTTCTCGTGCCCCCCGAGGATCCCCGGGCGCTCGAGGCCGCGCTCTCACGATTCCTCGAGGAGGATCTCGGGAGCCGCCTCGCCGAGGGCGCGCGCGCGGCCCATGCACGGTTCACACCCGGGGCTCATGCCCGCGCCCTCCTCGACCTCGCCTCGCGGGTCCGGGTCTCCCGATGAACCTCGTGGAGCGGCTCCGCGGAGCGAACGGTCCGCTCGTGCTCGACCTGGGGGAGGAGCAACGCGCCGTCCCTCGCCTGGAGCTCCTCGAGGCCGCGGTGACGTTCCCCTTCGCGCTCGCGGTGCGCTTCGGCGGAACGCTGCGCACGCCGCTGGCCGAGCTCGCGTGCCTCGCGCCCACCGCGCTCTTCGAGGCCGGGGCCCTGCTCGACTTCGAGGGCGCGCTGCTGACGCCGCTCGTGCTGCGCGCGGGCGAGGCCCGCGCCCGCCGGCTGCTCCTCTCCGGCCCCGTCGTGCCGGCGGGGCAGGTGCTGCAGTCAACGGCCCTCGCCGGCGACCGCAGCGCGCGCGCCGTGGCGCTCGCGGAGGAGCTCTTGAGGCTCGCGCCGGGCTGCGGAGCCGAGGCCCGCCTCGCGTTCGAGAGGGCGGCCTTCGGGCTTCTCCTGGCCTCGCCGGAAACCCGGGAAGGCATCGCCGCGTTCATCGGCAAGCGCGCCCCGCGCCTCACTTGGTAACCTCCGGCTCAATGGCTGTGACCAAGGTGTTCCGGGACCGCGTCGTCTCTCTCGAGCAGACCTTCGAGCTCGGGGAGAAGTACCTCCCGCTCCTCGACGAGCTTTTCGCCGAGGCTCTCCCCGGCTTCCGCCGCACGGAGCACGATCGCGCTCACGAGGAGGATCTCTTCGTCGTGACGCTCGCGGACGCCGCGGGCGCGACGCGGAAGATCTCTCTCTCGCGCATGGTGATGTCCGATCCGAGCTGCCTGCCCGCGCTCCACGACACCCCGCGCCATCCCGTGCGCGACCGCATCGTCGAGAGGCTGCGTGAGCAGGCCGAACGCCCGCTCCTCGCGCTCGCGTTCCGCGACGTGATGAACGAGGAGGACCGCTCGTTCGTCGAGGAGGTCGATGCCGAGTGGCGAAAGCTCGAGGAGGAGCGCGCCGCGCGGAAGAAGATCGAGGACGAGCGCCGCGAGCGGGAGCGCCGCGAGAGGAAGAAGCAGGAAGAGGCGCGCCAGAGGAACCAGCGGGAGCAGAAGGAAAAGGAACGCCTCGCGCGCGAGAAGGCCCACAAGGAGCGCGCCGAGAAGCGCCGCGCCGAGGGCGCGCCGGCAGGCGAGCGCCGGGGTCCGCGTCCCGCGGCGCCTCCCGCAGGGGCCGGTGCGACCGCAG
>JAEUQS010000225.1 GCA_016789625.1 Acidobacteriota bacterium
GGAGGCCGTCTCGTCTACAGCGAGGGCACCCTCAACGGCTTCCTCACACGCCTCAACCGGCTCGTCGCCGAGGATCTCTGCGTCGATCCCGCGCGCCGGCTCATCTGGGGCGCCGAGGGCTACAACGTCACCTGGAACCGCCCCGTCTTTCCTCTGAAGAGCGTCGAGGGACCCTGCGGCCCCGCGGGGCGCAGCGTACCGATCGAGGAGTTCGAGAGCGCGTTCGTCAAGCGCGCCAAGAGCGTCTTCGCCGAGGAGCTGAGCGACGTGTACCTCGTCTCGCAGCGCGCCCGCTGGCCGAAGAGCGATCCCATGACGGAGTTCGTGGAGAACGACTGGGACGCCAGGCGATCCGGCGACGCGATCCTCATTCCCCGCCCGTTCGTCCTGATGCACTGGGATCCGGGCCGCGGCTCGGGGCACGGCTCGCCGCACGAATCCGACATCCACGTTCCGCTGCTCTTCTGGGGAAGCGGATGGCCCGCGATTCGAAGTGACCGCCCCACGACTCCCTACGACCTCGCGCCGACGCTGGGCCGGCACCTCGGCGTGGCGCTGCCCGACGCCGTGGGAAAGCCGCTGCTGCCGCCCGCCCCCGCACGGTGAGCGCCGGCGAGCCTCCGCGCAAACGGCGTCCGCGCTACGCGGGGACGCATCCCCGGCGCTTCGAGGAGAAGTACAAGGAGAAGGACCCGATCCGGTTTCCCGACGAGCGCGAGAAGGTCCTCGCCAGCGGCAAGACGCCCGCGGGCTCGCACGTTCCGATTCTCGTGAACGAGGTTCTCGAGGCTCTCGCGCCACGGCCCGGGGAGGTCTTCGTGGATGGAACGCTCGGCTGGGGCGGACACGCCGAGGCCGTCCTGGGAAGGCTTCTCCCCGGCGGGCGGCTCGTGGGGCTCGACGTCGACACGGCCGAGCTGCCGCGCACGGTCGCGAGGCTGCGCGGTCTGGGTTTCGACGAACGCATGCTCACGGGCGTGAGGCGGAACTTCGCCGGCCTCCGCGCCGCGCTCGACGAGCTGGGCCTTCCGGCCGTGAACGGCATCCTCCTCGACCTCGGCGTCTCGTCCATGCAGATCGACGACCCGGCGCGGGGCTTCTCCATCAAGCGCGACGGACCCCTCGATCTCCGCATGGATCCCGCCCGCGGGGCGCCCGCCCACGTGCTGCTCGAGCGCCTCTCCGAAAAGGCGCTCGAGAAGGCCCTCGCCGCTCAGGACGAAGAGCATGCCGCGCTCGTCGCCCGTGCGATCGGCGGGCGCCGCGGGGAGATCCGCACGACGCAGGCGCTCAAGACGACGATCCTCGAGGCTCTTTCCTCCCTTTCCGAGAGAGAGCGCCGGGACCTGGCCGACCTCCCGGTGCGCCGCGCTTTCCAGGCGCTGCGCATCCTCGTGAACGGCGAGGACACGGCTCTCGACGCCTTCCTCGCCGCGCTCCCCTCCTGCCTCGTCCCGGGCGGACGCGTGGCGATCCTGTCGTTCCATTCCGGCGAGGACCGTGCCGTGAAGAAGGCCTTCCAGAGCGGTTTCCGGAGCGGCGTTTTCGCGGCCGTGTCTCCGGAGGTCGTGCGCGCGTCACCGGAGGAGCGCCGCGCGAATCCGCGCTCCACCTCGGCCAAGCTCCGCTGGGCGATCCGGGCGTGAGCCTCGACCCGGACCGCGAAGCGCGCGCGAAAGCAGCCCTCGAGGCGCACTTCAGGAAGAGCGGCTACTGGAATGCCCGGGAGGCCGCGGAGTTCACGTTCGGCATCGAGCCTGCCCGCGAGCGGCTGGCATGGCTGGCGGCGCAGGGGCTCGCGCCGCGCGGCCGCGGCCTGGTGTCGGGGGCCGCGGCCGGCACGGAGCTCCTCGCCCTCCGGGAATCCGGCTGCGAGTCCGTCGCGGGCCTCGAGGTCGACCCCGAGTACGTGGAGCTCGCTCGGGGCCGCTTCGAGGAGGTCGAAGGCCTCGAGATCACGCTCTACGACGGCCACGTCGCACCGTTCCCCGACGCCTCTTTCGAGACCGTGTACTCGAGCCACGTCGTCGAGCACACCACGGATCCTCCGGGCTATGTGAAGGAGCTCGTGCGCGTGCTCGCGCCCGGGGGCGTGCTGCTCGTCGAGTTTCCAACCCGATATCACGTTACCGAGCTCCACACCGGCCTCCCGTCCGTGGAGTGGCTGCCGCGGCCGCTCCGGAATGCCGTCCTCGCGATCGTGGGTTCGCACCCCTTCCCCTTTCTCCGGGAGACGCGGCGGAGAGCCCGCAGCATCCTCGACACCGGGCTCCGTCAGGTGAGCCGCGGAGACGTCGTGCGCTGGGCGCGCCCGGCGCTCCTCGTGGCGTTTACGCGCCCCTCACCGGGAATCGTGCGGCTCGCGTTCGTGAAGAACGCGTCGAGGGTCACGGAGCCCGGAGCGCCGACCACGTCGCCGTGAAGCTCCCGCCGCACGGGGGCAGCGGGGCGGACTGCTGAACGGCGAGGGAAATCGTTCCCACGGCCTCCGTGGGAGATGTGAAGGACCCGCTGATCGTCCCGCTGAAGGAGGGATTGACGCCCGCGCCCGTGCTCGTCGAGAGGCTGAAGGAGGATCCGCTGAAGGGGGCCGGAGTTCCGTACGTCGTCGTGCGGGTCCCGGAGATCGTGCAGCCCACACCGGTCGCGCCGTATCCGTACGAAAGGGTCGAGATCCCATTCCCCACGACCGTGAACGAGAAGGGCCGCCCCTGCGACGTCGTGCCCGTGAACGTGCCGGCATACGTCCCGCCCGACGGAGCCCCGGGCTGCGACATCGAGACGGCCCGGCCCGCGACGGTCACGGACCCGGACCGCGGGGACGTCGAGTCGTTCGCCCCTGCAACGTACGAAACCGATCCGCTCCCGGTGAACGACGTGGACGTTCCCACGATTCCGACCCACGAAGGGCCCAGTCCCGCCGTCCATGCGCAGCCCGCCTGGGTCGTGACGTTCACGCCGGCGATCCCCCCGGTCGCGGGAAAGGAGAGGGAGAGCGGCGAGACGGTGTACGTGCAGCCCGTCGCGGCGCAGGTCGCGAAGGCGCTGGTGTCCTGGATGGGTTGAAACGCGGCCCCCTGCGGGTTGCGGTAGGTCCTCGCGAGACCGCTGACCGTGTCGGTGACGGTGAGCGCGACCTCCACGTTCGTCAATCCCGCCGAGAAGACCCAGAAGGAGTTGAAGGGCGGAAAGCACCCGTCGAGCACCTTGACGATGACCTCGACGTTGGCGGGGTCGAAGAACCAGAACGTGCCCGTGTCGTTCGTGAGGGCGGCCGCCTGGCCGGACCCGGTGCGCCCGTCGGGAGTCGTCCACTGTGCCGTGACCTGGAACCTCCCGCCTCCCAGGCAAAGCGTGGAACCCACCGTCGTGCAAGCGGCGTACTCCACCTCGTGAGCGCCGGCGGAGGTCGCTTCCAGGAAGGGCTCCTCTGGCCGGGCCGAAGCCGGCGCACCGAGCGCGACGAGAAGCAGCGGGAAGAGGACTTCGTGCCTTCTCATACTTCGATCTCCTGGAATCTCTCGTTACGCCGCCGCTTTTCGCAACGGTCGTGCCGCCCCCGAGCGCACACCTGCCGGCCGCCCCGTACGCGGTTCCAGGAGGGATCGGGACGCGGGACTCCTTCGGGTGTCGCATCCCTCGCGACGCTCTGTGTCGCACGCGTCGCGTCGTGTCGCACGACGTGCGGCGCCCGGACGCCTCGCGTCCGTGGCTCCCGAACGAAGCCCGCAATCGCGGCGGACTACACTAAATTCCCCGGATGCCGCTGCCGCGCTCCTGGGCCTCGCTCGTGCCGTTCGGCCTCGATTCCGTGAAGCCGCGACATTTCCGCGACATGGCCCGCATCGCCTGGGAGAACCGCGACCAGCTGCCCTACGCGTATCGCGTCCTCACCGAGGGCGTCTGCGACGGCTGTGCGCTCGGCACGACGGGCGTGAGGGACGCGACGATTCCGGGCGTCCACCTCTGCATGGTGCGGCTCGACCTCCTCCGCACGAACACGATCGGCGCGCTCGACCCGCGCCTCCTCGAGGACGTCTCGCGCGTCGCGGGGCTCTCCTCTCAGGAGCTCCGGAAGCTCGGCCGGCTGCCGGTGCCGCTGCGGCGGCGACGGGGTGAGCCGGGCTTCCAGCGCGTTTCGTGGGACGAGGCGCTGGACTCCTCCGCGCGGCGGATGGCGGGCGCGGATCCGCGGCGCGTGTCCTTCTTCCTCACGTCCCGCGGAATGACGAACGAGACGTATTACGCCGCCGCGAAGGCCGCCCGGGCCCTCGGCACGAACAACGTCGACAACTCGGCGCGGCTCTGTCACGCGCCCTCCACCGTGGCGCTCAAGGCGGCCCTCGGCTGGGGCGCGTCGTCGTGCTACTACGCGGACTGGATCGGAAGCGACCTCGTCGTCTTCTTCGGCGCCAACACTCCCAACAACCATCCCGTGACCACGAAGTACCTC
>JAEUQS010000575.1 GCA_016789625.1 Acidobacteriota bacterium
GACGTCGTGGCGCTCGTCGACGAGGCTGGCCGGGAGCTGGGACGCGGGATCGTGAAGCGCACGGCCGAGGAGGCTGCCCGCCTCGCCGGACACCGGACGGACGGGCCGGGAAAGAAGAACCGCGAGGCGCTCGTGATGCGCGACGACATCGTCCTCGCGGAATGAGCGAGAAGCCCATGACGGTCCCCGGGATCGCAAAGCGCGCCCGTCGGGCGGCGCGCACGCTCGGCACGCTGCCCACCGCGGTGAAGAACGCGGCCATCCTCGCCGCGGCCACGGCGATCGAGGAGCGCGTCGACGCGATCCTGGACGCCAACGAAGGAGACCTCGCCGAGGCGCGGCCGCTCCTTGCGGCAGGCAGTCTGGCCCCGGCCCTCTTCGAGAGGCTGCCCCTCGACCGGCGAAAGGTCGCCGCCATGGCCGCCGGACTCCGTGCCGTGGCGAGCCTCGAGGACCCCGCGGGTCGGGTGCTTTCGCGAACGCTGCTCGACGACGGCCTGGTGCTCACCCGCAGGAGCGTCCCGCTCGGGGTCGTCGCCGTGGTCTTCGAGTCGCGTCCCGACGCGGTACCGCAGATCTCGGCGCTCGCCGCCAAGAGCGGGAACGCCGCCATCCTGAAGGGTGGCCGGGAGGCCGTGCGTTCGGCCCGGGTCCTCGTCGACATCCTCGATTCCGCGTTTCGCTCGCAGGGCCTGCCCGAGGGCGGCCTCACGCTCCTCACCGGGAGGGACGAGGTGGACGCCCTCCTCGCGTGCGAGAAGGACGTCGACCTCGTGATCCCGCGCGGCGGGAACGCGCTCGTGAGGTACGTGCAGGAGCACACGCGCATCCCGGTGCTGGGGCACGCCGAGGGCATCTGCCACGTCTACGTGGACCGCGCCGCGGACCCGGCGAAGGCCGTCGCCATCGCCGTCGACTCCAAGCTGCAGTACCCCGCGGCCTGCAACGCGGCCGAGGCGATCCTCGTCCACCGCCAGGCCGCGCACGTGCTCGTCCCGCGGCTCGTGGCCGCCCTCTCCGCGGCGGGCTGCGAGGTGCGCGGCTGCGACGAAACCCGCGCGCTGGCCGAGGTGGGTGCGGCCACGCACTCGGACTTCGACACGGAATTTTCCGCGCCGGTCGTCGCGATGAAGGTCGTGGCGGATCTCGACGAGGCCATCGACCACGTGAACGAGCACTCGTCCCGTCACACGGACGCGATCGTCACGGAGGACTCGGCGGCCGCCGAGCGCTTCCTCCGGGAGGTGGACAGCGCCGGGGTGTTCCACAACGCGTCCACCCGGTTCGCGGATGGCTTCCGCTACGGTCTCGGCGCGGAGGTGGGCATCAGCACGAACAAGCTCCACGCCCGCGGCCCGGTCGGCCTCGAGGGGCTCGTGACCTATCGCTGGGAGCTCCGGGGCGCGGGGCAGATCGTCGCGACGTACTCCGGCAAGGACCCGAGGCACTTCCGCCACCTGAAGCTCTGAGCCTGCCGGTTCCGGCGAAACGAGCGAAAATAGGCGTGGGATTTTGTTTCCCGGGGCACTTCCCCAAGGAGGTCGCATGCTTTCCAAGCTCACCGTTCGAATCGCTCTCGGTTTCCTCCTGGCCGTCTCGACCCTCACGGCGTCCGTCGCGCCCGCCCAGGTACGCGGTGACCGCGCCGACACCCAGCCCGCCACCGGGTTCTCCGTGGAGGGCACGGTCTCGAGCGTCAACTACCCGATCGTCAGCGGGAGTGCCGCCCTCGTGACGCTCCTCGAAGGCCTCTTCACGTTCGATACGAAGGACGCCCGGATCACGACGGCCGACGGCCGCGCCGGCACCATCGCCGACGTCCGCCCCGGGGTTCGGATCCTCGCGATCCTCGCGACCCGGTCCACCGGCATGCCGAGGGCCGAGACCATCGTCGTCACGTCGGACACCTCGACGGCGACGTTCCGCGCGAACGTCGAGTCCGTGGACGTCGCCGCGATGCAGTTCGGTCTCCTGGGCACCCGGGTCACCGTGACGCGGGAGACGAGCTTCGGCGGGCCCGACGGCCGCACGCAGACCCTCGCCGATCTCCGTGTGGGGGATCCGGTGCTCGTCATCGCCGAGAACCGCGAGCGCGTGCTCACGGCGCTCCGCGTGCTCGTGCTCGGCCGCGTCCCCGAGCCCGCCGCCGAGAGGCTGCGCGGCGTGGTGGAGTCGATCGACACCTCCCTCTGGAGGATCAAGACCGCGTCCACGACGGCCGCGACCCGTTCCGAAGAGGTCGTCGTCACGAGCGCCACCCGCATCGTCGGCGAGCCGCGCGTCGGCGACACCGTCGACGTGCTCGGCACGCGGGATTCGGCGGGTCGTTTGACCGCTCAGATCATCTCGAAGGTCACCGTGGCACCGCCGCCCGCCGGCATGACCCGCTTCGAGGGGACGGTCACGCAGCTGCCCTCGGTGAGGGGAGGGGTCTGGAAGATCGACGATACGACCGTCGTGCTCGCGCCCGGCGCGTCCACCACGCCCGGGATCGTCGTGGGCGACCGTGTCCGCGCCACCGGGATGCCGCTTCCGGACGGCTTCCTCGCGCACCGTATCGAAAAGATTTGAGCTTGATCCTGGGGGTTTCTCGATCCCCCAGGCCCCCCGGAAGAACCCTGCGGCACACCACCGGCCCCTAGAATCCCCCGGTGGTGCGCCTCTTCCGGCCGCTTCCGTGGCTCGTCGGTCTGGTGGCGGTCTTCGGCATCACCGTCTGGCTGACGCTCGGCATGCATCGGGGGCTGCTCCTTTCCGGGGCGATCCGGACCAAGGTGTGGCCCTGGGCTCCCTTCCACCCGCCCGTCCCGCTGACGGCGCAGGTTCTCTCCGATCCGCTCTGGATGTTCGTTCCCTGGATGGACTTCACGGCCCGGGAGCTCCGGGCGGGCCGCATCCCCCTTTGGAACCCCCATCAGGAGGCGGGCGTCCCCCTCCTGGCGAACGCGCAGTCCGCCGTCGGATCCCCCCTTCTGTGGCCGGGCTTCCTTCTGGGCGTCGAGCGGGGCTGGAACCCGACGCTCATCGCGAAAGTCCTCATCGCGTTTCTCGGAACGTACCTGTGGCTGAGGGACCGGCGCAGGTCCCCTCCAGCCGCATTGCTCGGCGCGCTTGCAGTGGCCATTTCGGGCTCATTCATCGCCTGGCTGGCTCACCCTCTGACGCTGACCGCGGCCGCCGTGCCGTTTCTTCTCCTCTTCGGAGGGCGCTTCGCGGAGCGAGCCACCCGGCGCGACGCGGCAGGGCTCTTCGTCTCCACGTACGTCGTCCTCTCGGGCGGGCACCCTGAGTCCGCGCCCATCGTCGCTCTTCTGGCGGCCGCTGCCGTTGCGGTACGAAGTCCTTCCTTCGCCGGCTTCGTGCGCACGGGAGCGGTGGCGTTTCTCGGAGCGCTCCTCGCCGCGCCGCTGCTCTTGCCCTTTGTCGAGTACCTTCTGGCGAGCGAGGCCATCTCCGGCCTGAGTC
>JAEUQS010000580.1 GCA_016789625.1 Acidobacteriota bacterium
CAGCTCCGTGAAGAGCCGCTTCGCGGCGAAAGCGCGGGGCACGACGGGATCCGCGAGGAGGCGCTCGACGAGGACCCTGGCTTCGGCCAGCCCCTCGGCGGAGAGCTCCGGCGCCGCCCCGCGCAGCGCGCCGTCGAGGGCGCTCGCGTCGGTGCGCGGCGCTCCCTCGCGGAGCAGGCGCTCCATCGCTCCGTGGACCCCGATGCCCACCTCCAGCGCGCGCGTGGCGGGCCGCGTGCGGTCGGGTGCGGGCTGGTCCTCGGGCAGCTCCTCCGAGCGCGGCCTGTCGGCCTTCTCGCCCGCCCGCAGGAGCCGCCGCGCGCGGAGCGTCTCGAGGAGCGCGGCGCGGCGGGCGACGCCTTCGAGCTCCGCGTCGATGTCGAAGCGGGCGGCGGCCGGCCCGGCGGCCCCCGTGCTCTCGAGCACATGCCTCTGAGGACGCGAGGTGTCGCCCGTGACCGACTCGACGAGTCCCCCGGTGCCCTCGGCGAGCGCCCACTCGAGCGAGCCCAGCACGTTCCTCGCGAGCGGGTCGCTCACCTCGCCGTTCTTCTTGAGGACGAGCCGCCGGAAGAACGACAGCACGAGCCCACGGCGTGCCCGGGTCATCGCCACGTACAGCAGCCTCCGCGCCTCGGCCCGTTCGCGCTCCTCGTGCGCCTCCTTGAGACGCGCGTAGCCGGGCGTCATCACGCGGAGGCCTCCCATGGTGAGCGCCGAGCCCCACGAGCCTCCCGGGCGGTCGGCCACGAAGGCCACTCCGGGCACGGACTTCACAGCGGGCGCGAGCGCGAGATCGGCGACCACGGCGACCTCGAACTCCAGGCCCTTGGCCTTGTGGATCGTGAGGACGCGTACGGCGTCCTCGCTCGCAACGGCGGCGCGCGGCTCGGGGCCCGAAAGCGCGACGCGCTCGGCGAGGCGCCGCCTGGCCGCCCCGAAGGACAGACCGGCGACATCCATGTCGCGGGCGAGGAGCACGAGCCTTTCGAGGTTTGCCGCGCCCTGGACTCCGTTCGCGACGGCACCGTTCCGGAGAGAGAGAAACGCGTCGCAGGAGTCCAGGAGGTCGAGGAGCGTCGCGACGAGGGGCCGGCGATGGCGTTCCCGCGCGAGCCGCGAAAGGAGGTCGAGAGACGCCGCGAGGGGGGATGACGGTGCAGGAGCGCCGTCATCTTCGCCGAATCGGTAGCCGGCCTCGCGGGCTTCGAGGAGATCGAGGTCGGTGTGGCCGAAGAGGAACGACTTGAGCGCCGTCGCGAGCGCCACGGAATCGCCCGCGTCGTCGATCGCGTCGAGAGCCGCGAGGACGGCGTGCGTCTCCTCGCGCTGCCAGTAGCTCTTCCCGCCCTCGAGCCGGGCGGGAATGCCGGCGGCGAGGAGAGCCTCTTCCATCTCGACGGCGCGGTCGTTTCGAAGCACGAGGATCGCGACCTCCGAGAAGCGGGTGAAGAGCGTGCCTTTCCGCGCGAGGAGGAAGTTCACGATGGCGTTCGCCTCGGCCTCGCGCGCCGGGGTCTCGTCCTCTTCGTCGTCGTCCTTGCGGGGCGTTCCCGGGTTCTGTGGCAGGAGGAAGACCGGCCGGGGTCCCGCGTCCTCGTGGGGCCGCCCCGCGGCGAGGCTGGCGAACGGAGCCTCCCACGGCGCCGTGCCCGTGAGGACGCGCGCGAAGAGCGTGTTCACGGTGTCGATCACCGCGGGGGTCGACCTGAAGCTCGCCACGAGGGACAGGCGGTTCTCCTGGGGAAACAGCCCGGCGACCCGCGTGTAGGTTTCGACATCGGCCCGGCGGAACCGGTAGATCGACTGCTTCGGATCGCCCACGAGAAAGAGCGCTCCCGGGCGGGGCACGAGCCGCGTGAAGTCCGCCTCCTGGGGCTCACCGGCGGCGAGGCGCAGGACGATCTCCACCTGGACCGGATCCGTGTCCTGGAACTCGTCCACGACGAGCGTGCGGAATCTCCGCCGGAAGTGCTCACGCACGTGGGGTGAAGAACGGAGGAGCCGCCGCGCGTGGAGCAGGAGATCGTCGAAGTCGAGGAGCCCTTCACGGGCCTTGCGCTCCTCGATCGCGGCGAAGAGGCCGTCTCGCAGGCTGGCCACGAGATCGAGGAGGATCGGTTCCTTGCGGAGCCGGAGGAGCCTCTCGGGAAGCGCCTTCCAGCGCTTGCGGGCGGAATCGGCCCGCTCCTCGAGCTCCTCGGAGAGAGCCTTCTTGCCGGTCAGCTTCTTCAGCTCGGCTCGCGGCTCGAAGCGCACGGCGTCGTCGAATGGAAGGGCGAGAAGCCTCTTGAGGTCTGCCAGGACGGAGGGGAAACCGGAGCTCTTCCGAAAGCTCTCGCCCGAGTTGAGGACGACGTCCTCCACGTCGGCCACGAGGAGCCGCGTCTCGCGGCGGAACTCCTCCAGCGGGCTCTGGGGCAGCTCGGCCGAGGCCAGGAGGAACCGCTGAGAGAAGAGCTCCGCGGCGAACGTGCGAACGCTCTCGAGGCGGGCGCCCCCGCGGAGCGCCGCCGCGAGCGGGCTCGCGCCCTTGCGGGCCTCGTCGTGCACCCAGAGGTCGAAGGATTCGCGAAAGAGCTCTCGCGAGACCGTCTCGTCGGGCGGGGCGAAACCGGGGGGAAGGCCGGCCTCCACGGGCCGTTCGGAGAGGAGCCGAGCGCAGAACGCGTGGAGCGTGCCGATCTCCGCCGCCGCGAGAGCTTCGCGGGAGGTCCGCGCCCGCGCCGCGCGCGGACCGGTGCCCGAGGCCTCCTTCTCGAGCGCCTCGCGAAGACGTTCCTTCATCTCTCCCGCGGCCTTCTCGGTGAAGGTGAGGGCCGCGATCTCCGAGAGGGGAATGCCGTCCTCGAGTGCCAGGTGCAGCAAGCGGTCGATGAGCGTCTTCGTCTTGCCGGTGCCCGCCGAGGCCTCGACGAGGAGCGAGACCCCCGTCGCCGTCGTGGCCCGCTCGCGGGCGACCCTGTCGGGCAGCGGCCACGGGTCCGCAGGAGGCGGCGCCTCGGGCGCCGGCTCGCGTGGTATCTCGGCGGCCTCTGTCGCTTCTGGTGACGGTGCCGGCCGTGTCTCCGCCGGGTTCTCGTCGAAGAGCGACCGCTGCACGAAACGCGCCGGGTTCTTCCGCGTCATGGCAGAGCCCAGAGCTCCGCGAGGGCGCCGAGTCCCCGCTCGTCACCCCGAAGCTTGCGGCGGTAGACGCTCTTTTTCGTGGGGCCGCACACGCGGGCCATGCTGCAGTACCGGCACGCGTCCTTGGGCTGGCGGGCGCTCTGGGTGCGCGGCAGGAACAGCCCGTCCCGGGAGGCGGACGAGAGAGCCCGGATCGCGTCCTCGAGAAGCGCTTCGGCTCGCCGCGTCTCCTCGGCCGAAAACACGACCGCGACGACCTCGAAGTCTTCGGTCTTCTCGCGCGGCCTCACGAAGAGGTACTCGGAAACCACCTCCGTGGCGCCGTGAGCGCGAGCCGCCCGCGCGTAGACAGCGAGCTGCAGACGCTCGCCGCCGGCCACGAGCCGGCCCCCCGGGTCCCGGCCACCGAACGGAGTCAGGTTGCGGCTCCACTTGTAGTCGACCACGCGGGCGAGGCCCCGAGTGCCTCCCTTGTCGAAGTCCAGCCGGTCCATGCGTCCCCCGATCGCGACGCCCGCGACGAGGAGCGGTGCATCGGAAGAGAGCGCCGGGTCTTCCGCCGCGTCCCCCGCCGAAAAGGGCGCTCCGAAGCGCACCTCGGCGCCGGCGACGGGGATCCGGTCGGGATGCGCCCGGGAGGACTCGTAGTCCAGCACCGCGTGCACCCCCCGCGCGACCTCGTTCGCCGCGAGCTCCACGAAGAGCGGCGGCCGGGCCGCGCCGGCCCGCTCGGACCACCGGGCGGCCGCCCTTGCCGCGTGCTCTTTCGAGAGCTGCGCGGGCTCGGCGAGGCGCGTGAGCGACCGGCCCTTTGGAATGCCGCTCGCGAGGCTGGCGAGCGCGTCGTGGAGAAGGTTGCCCTTCGCGAGGTTGTCGGCCTCGAACGCTTCCTCGGTCTCCTCGCGCTCCGCGAGACCCAGCACCTTCTCGAGGAAGAGCCTGTAGGGGCAGCCGGCGAAGAGCTCGAGCCGGCTCGCGGAGACCTGCCGGTCCAGCGGCCCCCGGGAAGGAGCTCGTCCGAGGCGGCCCTCGTAGGCGGTGAAGAGCGGCGAGCGGCGGGCCGCCGATCGGGCCAGCGCGAGCCCGAGCGAGGGCCTTTCGCGCGTGGCGCGCGAGAGGAGCCCGGGGCGCAGATCCAGCGCGCGCTGCCAGACCTCCTCCGCGCTGCGGGCGGGCCCATCCTGCACCACGTGGCCCTCGGCGAGCCTCCGCAGGCCGCTCAGATTCTCCGTGGCGATCA
>JAEUQS010000280.1 GCA_016789625.1 Acidobacteriota bacterium
GGGAAGAACGGGTCGGGCACGCGCTCCTTCAGCGACGTGAAGCGGTACCGGCCGTAGAGCCTCACGTTGACTCGCGGTCCGAAGAACCGCGAGACCTGGAGCGACGCCTCCGTGGTGCTCTTCACGAAGTCGTCGTTCTTCTCGCCGCCCTCGAGCACGCGGCGCATCTCGAGGAATGCCTGCGCCGTGATCTTCGAGCCCAGGATGTCGTCGCTCCCCACGAAGAAGCGGCCGCCCCGGTCCTTGGGCTCGTAGAGGCCGCGCAGGCCCACGGTGATGGCGCGCCCGAACGCGTTCGTGTCCACGAGGTCGAGCACGAAGCCCGCCCCCGCGCCGCTCTCGGCGCGGACGCCGTAGGCCACCGTGAACCGCGGCTTCTCCTCCACGGTGAAGACGGCCTCGGTCTGGCCCGGGCGTTCGGGAACGTCACGCCGCTCGCCGGTCACCTTCGTGAAGACGCCGGTGCCGAAGAGCCGCGAGCGCGCGGCGTCCACGTCTTCCTGGCGGTACGGCGATCCGAGGGACATTCCCGCGACGCGTTCGAGGAAGCTGCGGCTGGACGACTTCAGCCCCTCGAACCGGACGCCCGCGAGCTGCTGCCCTGGTCCGGCCGTCACCTCGTAGCGGATCGCGAGCGGCGGCGGGATTTCCGGCGACGCGGGGGACAGCGTGGACCGCACCCGCGCCTCGGGAAAGCCGCGCGCGAGGAGGTCGTCCTGGATCGCGAGCGTTCCCGCGGCCACGTCCCTGGAGCGCGCGGGAGCGCCCGGCTTCAAGGGCACGAGCGCGAGGAGGCGCGCGGACTCCTCTTGCGGCACGCCCGTGACCTCGAGGCTGTCGACGCGGGTGACGCCCCCGGTCGTGAGGCCGACCGTGACGACGCCGTCCGAAGCGGTCTCCCGCGAGGCGATCGCGGCGAAGGGATAGCCCAGCGCGCGGAGCGCGGCGAGGAGGCGGCGCTCGGCGTCGGGCGTGCCGAGCGCGAGCTCGGCGCGATCGGCCGGCGCGAGGAACCGCTGTCCGAGCGCCGCGGCCTCGCCCTCGGTGACTCCGGTGAAGACCGGCGCCGGCAGCGGGGTCTTCGGGCCCGCGGCGCTCGTGATCGTGACGAACCGTTCGCCGTTCGAGGAGGTCGTCACGGCGACGGTCACCGCCGGAGCCAGATGCCCGAGCGTCCGGAACGCGCGCTCGGTGGTTCGCCGCATCTCCTCGACCGTCGCCGGCTCGAAGAAGTCCCCGCGGTAGAGCTCGGCGATCGCGCGCCGCGCGTTCGCGGGCGGCCGGTCGCCGTCGAAGACGAACTTCGTCTTCGGGCCCGGCACCACGGCGACGGCGAGGTCCACGCGGCCCTCGCGGCGGGCGCTCTTCGGGAACGACGTCACGACATCGGCATCCGGAAAGCCCGCGTCGCGGAGCACCCGCTCGAGGTCGACCTCGATGTCGAACGCGGCGGTCTCGGGCACGGAGTCGCCCTTCCGGAGCTTCACCGCGCGCTTGAGCTTCGACTTCGGAACGCCCCTGCCGTCGACGCCCGTGAAGACGACGTCGTGAAGGACGGGCAGGCTCGTGTCGCGGCGCTTGCCGCCCCCCAGCTGAAGCGACTGCTGCACCACGCCGCCCCAGCTCTCCGCGTCGTTCGTGAAGACCTGGAACGTGAGCGAGGGGAGGCCCTGGATGCCGTGGAGATCGAGGAGGTACGTCTGGCTCTGGGCGTTCGTGAGGTCCAGGGAGAACGTGAACGCCACGTTGCGCGAGAAGTCGCGCGAGAGCGTGAGACGGGCTCCCGGATCCGCCTCGCCGTACACGAGCACCGGCCGCAGCGTGACGCGCGAGAAGCCGAGGGACTGCCCGAGCTTCGTCGCGAACTGCTCGCCGTAGTAGCCGGCGACGCCGGCCGCGATGGCCGTCAGTCCCGTTCCCGCCGCGCCCTCCGGGGCCTCGGTGCCCGGCGCCGCGAAGGACGCCGGGAGGCCCGCCGCGCCGTCCTGCGTCGAGGCCGTGAGCGTGGCGTCGATCTTCGGATCGCTCGAAGGATCGCCCGCGTACGTGATGACGGTCTTTCCCAGCGTGAAGCGCTGGCCGTACGCGCTCAGCGTGCCGCCCGGGTCGACGGTGAGGCGGCCGCGGATCACGGGCTCGCGAGCGGTGCCGCGGATCTCGAGGGCGCCCCAGTCGACGCGCAGGTCCGCGAGGTTGTTCACGACCTTCACGCCCGAGTCGGTCGTGACGTCGATGTCGAGGCCCAGCGTGTCGAGGAAGCCCACGCCCCCTGCGGCCGCGAGCTCGGGCGTGAGAAAGCGCGTCAGGATCTCGCGGTCGAGATCCACGTCGCGGTCGAGGAGGCCGCGCTTGAGCGCGACCGTCCCCGAGAGGAGCGGCAGCCCTTCCTTCGGAACCTGCAGACGGAGGGTGCCGTCGAAGGACGCGCGAAGGCCGTACGTGAGGAGGTAGCGCACGTTCGAGAAGCGCGCGGTGGCGTCGAGGTCGCCGTCCCTGAAGCCGCCCTCGAACGCCACCGGGCCACCGTTCAGAAGAGCCGTTCCGCTCCGGATCGTGAACGCTCCGTCCCGCACTTCGAGAAGGAGGTCCGGCGACTGCAGCGCCGTGAGATACGGCGACGGCCAGGTGAACGACGCCTCCCTGCCCGAGAGCGCCACGCGGCCGAAGAGCCGGTCGGGCGGACCCGCCAGGTGACCCTCGAGAGCGAGCGGTCCCTTCGCGACCGCGCCCTCGAGGAACGGCGCGAGCAGCGAGGCGTCGGTCCGGCCGTTCGCATTGACGGTGAGGTAGCGGACGAAACCCTTCGTCTTCGGGTCCAGCGCGGCCTGCGCCGTGAGCGCGAGCTCGACTCCGTCGGCTACGACGCGCTCGTCCGAGACGAGCCTCAGGTTCGAGACGGACGCGACGCGCCCGGCGTAGCCGAGCTGCACCGGAGCGTCGGCATGGAGCGTGGCTTCCTTCGTCTCGATCGTGAGGTCCGTGAGCCGCGCGAGACCCTTGGAATTCCACGGGTTCGCGATATCGGGTTCGAGGGCCAGAGAGAGGCCGAACGTCGCCCGCTCGGCGCGAGCGGGCCGGCCCAGCGCCGCGAGGATCGCGGCCGTGTCGAGCGTCGAGGATTCGAGACGCACGAGCCCCGGACCCAGGGGAAGTCCGTCGGGCAGGAAGGAGAGGCTGGACGCGAGGTCCGGCGCCTTCTTCAGCGTGCCGAGCGGCAGCGTGGCATCGAGGCGGCCCACGGCACCGAGGGCACAGAGATCCGCGATCTCGATTCCGAGCATCCCGTTGCGAAGGGCGACCCGGGCATCCACCGCGGGCAGAAGCGGGTCGAGGCCCTGGACCGAGAGCGCGAGGGACGCCGCGTTCCAGGGCGCGGTCCGGCTCCCCTGGCCCTGCGCCTGGAACGTGCGGCCGAGCCCTTCGCCGGTGAGCCGCGTGATGTTGACGAGGCGCGCGTCCGCGTTCGCGTCGAGCGCGAGCCGCGCGGTTCCGATGCGCGCCTTCTCCGTCGCGAGGTCCTGCCCTTCGAGGCGCAGCGCGGCCGTGAACGCGCGGCGGTCGCCCGCGACCTCGATCGAGCCGGTCACGCGACCCGTGAGGCCCGGGGAGGTGAAGGCCGAAAACGAAGCCAGGTCGAGGCCTTCGAGGTCGATCCGCGCGTCGCCCGAGAGAGCGCGCGGCCGTCCCTTCGCGGCGAGCCGGAGGAGACCGCCCCCCGCCTGACGGAGCGCGCCCGCCAGCTCCACGCGGGGCGCGCGCAGCGTGCCGGCGGCGCTCGCGTCGAGCGTCAGCGCACCCGGGGGGGCGTCGAGGACGCTCCGCGGCACGAACGCCGGGTAGAGGCGGCGCAGCGCCGCGAGGTCCTCGCGGAGAGCGGGCGTGTCCACGCGCAGCCGGGCCGAAGGGAACGTCCCCTCCGCGAGGAGCGCGAGGCTCTCCGCGCGGAGCTTGCCGC
>JAEUQS010000333.1 GCA_016789625.1 Acidobacteriota bacterium
CAGACGGTGCTCGTCTACCCGACCGCCGTGGTGCGCCGCGAGGAGCAGCACTTGGGCGACGGGATCTGGACCGACGCCGAGGATGAGCTCGCCGGCCTCGCCGCCACCGACCTCGGCGCGATCGTGATCTCGTGGGAGGACGTGGTCGACGGGATCGACGACCCGGGGGACGGGTTCAATGTCGTGCTGCACGAGTTCGCGCACGAGCTCGACTTCCAGGACGGGAACTTCAATGGCGCGCCGCTGATGGACTCGGGCGGCGAGTATGCGCGCTGGCGTGCCGCGCTCTCACCCGCGTACGAGGAACTGAAGGCCGACGTGGAGGCGGGGCGACGCACCTTCCTCGACGAGTACGCCGCCTCCGACCCGACCGAGTTCTTCGCCGTGGTGACCGAGTCGTTCTTCGAGCGGCCGCGGAAGCTGCGGAAGCGGTATCCGGAGGTCTACGAGGCGCTCAAGGAGTTCTACGGGCAGGACCCGGCGTAGATTCCGGCATGGCGATCCGCATCCTCGTGACCGGCGGCACCTTCGACAAGCAGTACGACGAGGTACGCGGCACCCTCGCGTTCCGCGAGACGAACGTCGAGCACGTGCTGATGCGCGGCCGCTGCCGACTCGACGTGCAGGTCGAGGTGCTGATGCTCGTCGACAGCCTCGAGATGACCGCGGAGCAGCGTGCGGCGATCGTGCGCGCGTGCGGAGCGTGTCCGGAGTCCCAAGTGGTCGTCACGCATGGCACGGACACCATGGTCGAGACCGCTCGGGCGATCGCCGCGGCAGGGCTCGCGAAGACGGTCGTCCTCACCGGTGCGATGGTGCCCTATGCGTTCGGCAGCTCGGACGGGCTGTTCAACCTCGGGAGTGCGCTCTCGTTCGTGCAGGCGCTGCCGGCCGGGGTGTATGTCGCGATGAACGGGCGCTGGTTCGCGTGGGACGACGTGCGGAAGGACCGCGACGCCGGGGAGTTCGTCGCGCTCCGGCCCGCCTAGCCGATCACCTCGCGGTAGAGCCGGCGGAGGTTCGTGCCCATCACGCGCTCGACGTCCCGCGCCGGGAGCCCGCGCTTCACGAGCCCGTCCCACACCACCTCCATGCGCCGCGGGCCGTTCAGCTCGTGGATGAACCAGGGGAGCTCGTCCTCGAGCGAGCGCCCGCCCGCCTCCCGCGTGAGCTCCGCGATGTACTCGGGCGTGAGCTCGATCCGGCGGTGGTCCCGGTCGCTCCCGATGCAGACATGCTCCGCACCGCCGACGTTCACGGCGTGGAGGAGGTGGTCGAAGTAGGCATGGAGGTTGTCCGCCTTCTTCGTGGTGAGGAAGGGCCGGAGCTGGCAGATGCCCACCACGCCGCCGCGTTCCGCCACCGCCCGGATGTTCGCGTCCGTCGTGGCGCGCTGGTGTTCGCGCACCGCCGCGCAGGTCGTGTGCGAGACCACCACCGGCGCGCGTGACGCGGCCACCGCTTCCGCCATCGTCTGCATGTTCGCGTGGGAGAGGTCGAGGAGCATCCCGCGCGTGTTCATCCGGGCGATCATCTCGTGCCCGAACGGCGTGAGTCCGCCCGACTCGAAGCATCCCACGCCCGAGGGGTTTCGCGTGTTGTACGTGAGTTGGCAGGTCCGGAGACCCATCGACCGGAAGAGGTCCACGCGGTCGAGGTCCGCGCCGAACTGCACCGTGTTCTGGAACAGGTAGAAGACCGCGAGCCTCCCTTCCCGCCGCGCGCGGTCGAGGTCCGCCACCGAGGTCGCCTTCA
>JAEUQS010000384.1 GCA_016789625.1 Acidobacteriota bacterium
TTACCCGCGAGCGCGTTGCAGCGAAGATCCGGACGGAGCCTCCGGAGCTGCGCGACGCGACGCGGGGAGCTCGTGCCCACGTTGCCTTCCCAGGGAATCTCGGCGAGAGGAACGTCACGCGGCGAGATCGTGTTGTGCCGCGAAGCGACGATGAGCGCGTCCCGAACGTCCGCCCGCTCCGGCACCGCGGCGAGGACGAGCCCCGCGGCGTCCTCGGTGGGAACGTCCTTCAGCGAGTGCACCGCGAAGTCGCAGCGCCCTTCGCGGAGAGCGTCGTCGAGGGCCCTCACGAAGACCCCGGCCTGATCGCCTCCCGGCGGGGCCTTGCCCTCGCTCGAGAGCTGGTCGCCGTCGGTCCTGACGAGCACGACCTCGACCGGCACGCCCGTGAGCCGCGTGAGCTCCCGGGCCACCTGCCCCGACTGGGCCCGGGCGAGCGCGCTGCCCCGCGTGCCCATGCGCAGCTCTTTCTTCATTCCCTCTCCTCGTCCAGCTTGAACAGCGCCCGGGCCGCCGCCGCGCGATCCAGCCGCTCCTCGAGGGCTCCCTGCTTCAGCGACACCGTCGGCTCATGGAGGATCTTGGCGATCAGGCCCTCGGTGACCCGCTCGACGAGCTGGCGATCCTCGATCGAGAGCCTCGAGAGGCGGCCGGAGTGCTTCTCGAGCTCGGCCCTTCGCAGGGTCTCCATCTTCTCCCGCAGGCCCTTCACCACGTCCACCGTCTGGAGGCCCGAGTACCAGTCGTGAAAGCGCCGCACGCCTTCCTCCACCACGGCCTCGGCGTGCGGAACCTCGGCGGCGCGCTCCTCGGTGTTCTTCCGCGCGAGCGCTTCGAGCGCGTCGACGTCGTAGCGGTACACGTCGGCGATGGAGTCGATCGCGGGATCGATGTCGCGGGGCACCGCGAGGTCCAGCACGAGGAGCGGGCCGCGGCGCCGCCCCGAGAGAGCGCGTTTCACGCCGGCAGCCTTCACGACGGGCTCGGGGGACGACGTCGCCGAGAGGACGATGTCGACCTGGGAGAAAGCGCTCTCGCGGTCGTCCCACGGAATCGAGTTTCCGCCGTACATCGTCGCGAGCGCCTCGGCGTTCCGGGGAGATCGATTCGTGATCGAGATCCCCGTGACACCCGCGTCGGCGAGCAGCCGGAGCGTGAGCTCGACGACCTCGCCCGCGCCGATGAGGAGCACCCGGCGCCCCGCCAGCTCCTCGAACACGCGGCCCGCCAGCTGGAGCGCGATCCCCGGAACCGAGGCCGGGCGCGTGCCGAGCGAGGTCTCGGTGCGCACCCTTTTCCCGCACTCGAGAGCGCTCGTGAACAGGCGGTTCACCACGGCCCGGGAGGTCTTCATCTCCGCCGCACGGCGGTGGGCCTCACGGATCTGGCCGAGGATCTCGGCCTCGCCGAGCACCAGCGAGTCGAGCCCCGAAGCGACCCGGAAGAGATGCCGCACCGTGTCGCTGCCCCGCCCCGAGAGCGCGGCGCGAGAGAGGGTCTCGTGGTCGACGCTGTGGAAGCGCGAGAGGTAGGCGTGGAGCTCCGGCACCGGATCGGCGTGCTCGGAGACGCCGTAGATCTCGGCCCGGTTGCAGGTGGAGACGATCGCCCCCTCGACGAGCAGGCGTTCCGCGAACATGCCGTTCAGGGCTTCCCGCGCGCGGTCGGGTGTGAGGCTGAGGCGCTCCCTCAGGTCCAGCACCGCGGTCCGGTGATTCCACCCGACGAAGACGATCTCCATCAAGACCGTTGCGCCCGAGCCACCGGCGGGAACCGGTCGAAGCCGTGAACGCGCGAAAGCGCGTTCGAGGAGAGCGAGAGCGCGAGCAGCACGAGGCCCGCGAGCGCGAGCCGGGCGGTGGTCACGGGAGCGGCGCCGCGGTGGGCCCGGAACGCGACCACCGCGTAGAACCCGAACGTCGCGAACGCGAGGAGCACCTTCGGGTCGAGGAGCCACCGGCTCCCGGGGTTCCAGACCTGCACGGCCCACGCCACCCCGAAGCCGAGGCCGAGGAGCTGTGTGGCGACTCCGACGCTCAGGGAGGTGCGGGTGGCTCCCACGAGAAACGAGAGGGACGGAAGACGTGAGGCCGTGGCCCCGCCGCTCGCCAGATTGCGCAGCGAGCGGCTCGCCAGGAGGTACAGGCCCGAGAGCGCCGCCGCGAGCGTGAACGCCGAGTACGCGAGCATGTTGAGCGTGACGTGCAGGGCGAAGAAGGAGCCCCGCATCTCCGGGCCCGGAGAGGCCGCTCTCGGGGGCAGCACGAGCGCGAGCAGGAGGAACAGAAAGCTCGCCGGCATGAGGAACGGACCGAGCGCCCGATCCCCGTGGCGAATCTCGAGCACGACATGGAGAGCGGCGAGGAAAAAGCCGAAGAGCGAAAGCGAGCCGAGGATGTCGGCGTAGGGAACCGTGTGGAGGGTGTGACCCCGGAGCCAGAGCGCGACGAGGTTGAAGATCGCGCCCATCGCGGCGCCGGCCGTGGCGAACGGGCCGAGCGATCGCCGGTCGAGGAAGACGGCGGCCGTGTAGAGCAGCGCAGCGACCGCATAAGCGATGAGCGCCAGCGCACCGAGCAGGGTGTAGAGGGGAGGCATCAGGGGGTGCGCTGCGTCCATGAACCCAGGCCGAGGTTACCCGATATCGAGCGGTGTGGTCGCGTGCGGGGCCTGCGGCGGCGTCAACGTCCAGCTCGCAGGCTGGAAGTGACGGAAACCACCGACACCACGTCGGCGAGCGAGTCCCTGGGGTAGAGCCGGGCTTTCAGGAGCACGTGACGGGCCGAGCAGCCCGGGGGGGCGATCCCGTCGGCGGCATCGCTCTTCAGCAGCACGTAGAGATGGCCGTCTCCTGTCCGGAGCACGTTCACGTGCTCGCTCTTCGCGTACGTGGTGTCCGGAAAGCTCGTTTCCAGGGCGCACTTGAGACAGAAGACCTCGCCCTCGACCTCCATCGGCTCCGCGGCCTGCGCGCGATCGTGAGGGGCCACGAGCTCCTGCAGGGGGAACCCGCCCGGCTCTGCGCTCAGGTACCGGCCGGCACGCAGCGGGAGCGCTCCGGTGCGGGTCAGAACCGCTCCGGCGACCACGCCGGCCACCGAGACGAAGAGGAGGGGCCAGGCGAACCGGCCCTTGGCGGAGCGCCCGCCGCGGCGCCGAAGGACGCCGCGCTCACTGCCGCCGCCGCAGCTCGCGGCGATGCGGCGGCGCAGCTCGGCGGGGCACGTCCCGGGCCGAAGCGTCGCGAGGCTCGACCGGCGGGAGAGGATCCGGGCCTCCTCCGTCCGGCAGGAGCCGCACCCCTCCAGATGACCCACGAGCGCCGCCGCCGAAGCGACGTCGAGCTCATCGTCGTGGAGCGGATCGATCAGGTAGCGTGCAGTTTCGCAGTCCATGCCGGGTGGCCATTCTGGCTCCCCTGGCTCAACGACGGAAGCGCTTCGCGTATTCCAGGATCTTCGAGGCGGGTTTTTCGGGAGGGGCCTCGCGGGCCTTCAGGCGGGTGCGGCGGGGGGCTTCCCCCCCGATGTAGTTCTGCCGCCGGCCGTATTGGAGCAGGGCCTCCTCGAGCAGACGCCGGCCCCGGTACAGCCTCGACATCACGGTGCCGAGCGGCACCTCGAGAATCTCGGCCACCTCGCGGTAGGTGAAGTCCTGCAGGTCCGAAAGCTCCACCACCATGCGGAACTCCTCCGGAAGGGAGGCCAGCGCCTGCCCGACGGTCTCGTCCATGCTGGCGGCCAGCAGCACGCCTTCGGGGGTCTCGGTTTCGGTGGTCGCGCGACGGCGCTCCAGCGCGCCCTCCAGGCCGTCTTCGTTCGCGGCCAGATCGACTTCCTGGAGGCCCGATTTCTTGTGGCGGTAGGTGTTGATGAAGCCGTTCTTCAGGATCCGGAAGAGCCACGCCTTGAGGTTCGTGCCCTCGGTGAAGCCATCGTAGTGGGCGTACGCGCGGAGGAACGTCTCCTGAAGCAGGTCCTCGGCGTCCTCACGGTTTCGGGTGAGACGCAGCGCGGCGCCGTAGAGAGCATCCGCATAGGGCAGATCGCCCTCGGCAAAGTTCCATTTCTTCGGCGTCGTGGTTGCGGACCTTCGCGGCCACATTGGCGTCACCCCCTGAGAGAACTACGTATGCAAGGCGGGTTCCCGATTCATTCCGGGGACGCTCCGGCTTCATCGAACCAAGACAGAAAGCCCCGCGTCCTTTCAGACGCGGGGCTCGGAGGGAGCCATTCGGGATGCGTCTACTTGCCCTGGACGACGAACGCGATGACGAGCGCGTAGATGACGAGGGACTCGATGAGGACGAGGCCCAGGAACGCCATGGCGCGAATCTGCGCGGCGGCGCCGGGGTTGCGAGCCATGCCTTCGCAGGCTGCGGCCGCGGCCTTGCCCTGACCGAGCGCGCCCGCGGCGGCGGCGATGGCGAGGACGATGGCGGCGGAGAGGTGACCCCAGCCCTGACCGCCGCTGGTCGCGCCCTGCGCGAAGGCGACATTCGGGAGAGCGAGGGCGAGAGCGGTGACGAGGCCCGCGGGGACGATTTTCTTCAGC
This sequence comes from Acidobacteriota bacterium, assembly GCA_016789625.1. Classification (GTDB taxonomy): domain Bacteria; phylum Acidobacteriota; class Thermoanaerobaculia; order UBA5066; family UBA5066; genus JAEUQS01. Next base: position 4,555 of record JAEUQS010000384.1, read on the forward strand.
ATTCCTAGGTTGCTCCTTTCGAGATCCGATGGTGAGTCACGTAGTTCGGGGCGAGCCCCGTTCAGATCAAAGTGGGCTTGGTTCCCCGGTGGGGGGCTGGGGGAATCGAGAAACCCCCAGGATCAAAATTCTAGTGCTCGTGGGCCGTCGCTCCGCCGAGATAGACGGTCGTGAGGAGCGTGAAGACGTAGGCTTGGAGGAGCGCTCCGAAAACGCCGAGAGCGTTCATGGGCCACGGAATGAGGACGGGCACCGCACCGGAGAAGATCGACGTGGCCGTGTGCTCGCCGAAGATGTTTCCGTAGAGACGCATCGCGAGCGAAAGCGCGCGGGCGAAGTTGCCGATCATCTCGATGACGAACATGAGCGGCGCGATGACGAGCATCGGTCCCAGGAAGTGCTTGAGGTAGCCGAACACCCCGTGCGCCTTGATGCCCGCCGCGTTGAAGAACAGGAAGCACGTGATCGAGAGGGCGAACGTCGTGTTCAGGTTCGCGGTCGGAGGCTGCAGGAAGAAGAAGAGCCCGCAGATGTTGCTCAGGAAGATGAAGATGAAGAAGGCGCCCACGATGGGCAGGTACTTCTCTCCGTGGTGGGGGATGTTTTCCTTGATCAGGCCCCTCAGGAAGTCCACCACGACCTCGAGGAAGTTCTGGGAGCCCTTGGGATCGCTCTTCTGAAAGCTCCTCGAGAGGAT
>JAEUQS010000424.1 GCA_016789625.1 Acidobacteriota bacterium
CTCCTCGTTCTGATCGGCCGCACCGAGGTGCCGTTCGGAGTCTTTCTCGCGATCGGCGGCGTGCTCGCGTTCGCGCTGGGCCGGGCCATCCTCCTGCACCTCTTCGGAGGGCTCCTTCCGCTTCCCGCGGGCCTCCTTCCGTGATGGCCGAGTCCCCTTCGGCCGGACGCTTCGAGACGCAGGTTCAACGGCGGTTGCTCGGCGGGCTCTTCTTCGGTCTGTTTCTGTCGGCGCTCTCCCTCATCGTGCTGCAGAACATGACGCGGTGGGCCGTGCGGGAACGGGAGCGAGCCGTGGTGGCGCAGACCCAGGCGATTCTGGAGCACGTGTCGGCGCAGCCGGACGCGGCGGCCGCGCTCACCGAGGATCGCGCGACCGCGCGGCTCCTCTGGGCGTTTCCGGCCCGCTGGGCGGCCCTCTACGGAGAGGCTGGCGCCCGGATCGCTCAGGCGTCGACCCTTTCGGCCGCGGCGCTTTCTCCCGGGCGCGACGTGGGTCCCTGGCCGCCGGCGGGGGACGTGTCCCTCGTCGACGCAACGGGCGCCGAACCACCGTCGCTCATCGTGAGGGGCACTCTGGTCTCCGGGAGAAAGTTCCTGGTGGTCGCGTTCGACGGCGAGCCGGTCGTCTGGGCGCGGCGCACGGTGATGGGTCTGGCGTGGTTCCTCGTCGCGGCCGCGGCGACGCTGGTGGTCCTCGGCCTCCTCTTCCTGAGGCGCCTGCTGCGGCCCATCGAGGCTCTCACGGAGGCCGCTCGGGACGCGGGCGAGGTCGTTCCGCTTTCTTCGACGCCGTTCGAGCGCTGGGCGCGGGACGAGATGGACCATGCCGTCCAGACCTTCACGCGGACGATCCACGAGCTCCGGAAGAGCTCGGCCGAGCTCGACGTGCTGAGGCGCCGGGAGAAGGAACGGGCCGACGTCCTGGAGGTCACGGCCTCGACCCTCGTCCGCTCTCATCCGGGAGGGCTGCTCGTGGTGGCGGAGGACGGCCGGCTGTCCGAGCTCAACGAGAACGCCCGCCTCCTGCTGGGCGTGCCGAAAGGGGCCGAGGGGCGGCCCGCGCGTGAAGTGTTCGAGAGCGTTCCCGAGCTCGTGGAGGCTCTCGCCCGGGCCTCCCGCGGTGAGCCCTCGCTCGCGATCGAGCTGTCCACGGCGGGCGCCGAAGGATCCCGGGCGCTGGCCGTCACGGCCGTTCCGATCGCCGAGAGCGAAGGCAAAGCTCTCGGGACGATCGCGTTCCTCGAGGACCGTACGGACACGAACCGCCTCCAGCGCGAGCTCTCGACGCGGAGGGAGCTGGCCGCTCTCGGCGAGATGTCGGCCGGGATCGCGCACGAGTTCCGCAACGCGACGGCGACGATCCTCGGCTACGCGCGCCTCGCGGCGACGAGCGAGGACCCGACGGCCCGGGCCCGGCATCTGGCCGGCGTGAGCAGCGAGGCGCGGCACATCGCGAAGGTGACGGGGGACTTCCTGCTGTTCGCGCGGCCCGAGCGGCTGGAGCGTTCCCACGTCGATCTCGCGGCCCTCGTGGCCGAGGTGGTCGAGGAGGAGCGGTTGCTTTCCCCGGCCGTCGTGCTCGGCGCCACCGGGGTGTTCCAGCCGGCGCTCGTCGACGCGGCGCTCTTCCGTCGCGCTCTCGTGAACCTCCTGCGCAACGCCGCCGAGGCTCCGCGGCCCGCCGGCCGCGAGGGGCGCGTGCTCGTGAGAGGGCTCGAGGGGGACGACGGCGCCGAGGGATTCGTGAAGATCTCCGTCGAGGACGACGGCGAGGGGGTGCCCGAGACCGAGGCCGCGAAGATCTTCGTGCCGTTCTACTCGACACGGGCGTCGGGCACGGGACTGGGCCTCGCGCTCGTGGCGAAGATCATGGCGCTCCACGGTGGAACGGTCTCGGTCGAGCGCTCGGCGGAGCTCCTGGGGGCGCGCTTCGTTCTCACCCTGCCCCGGACGAGCCTGGAGGAATCGAGCTTGCCCGCAGTGACCCGGAGCGGGATCCGGATCACGCCGATCAGGTAATCATCCCGGGGGTTTCTCGATCCCCCCGGACCCCCCACCGGGGAAGAGTGATCCCGGGAGTTTCTCGATCCCCCGGTGCCTTACGGGTTGGCGGCTTTCTCCGCCCGGGCGGCGACCTTCCGCTTCTCGACGACGTTCTTGAACTGGTCCTTGTCGAGCGCCTTCTCGAACGCCTCCTCGAACTCGACCGTCTCGGCGACGACGAGGTCGGCCAGGTACTGGTCCATCGCCACCATTCCCTGTGACTTTCCCATCTGGATCATCGAGTTGATCGTGGCCGTCTTGCCCTCGCGGATCGCGTTGGAGAGAGCGGCGCTGCCGCGCAGCACCTCGAACGCCGGGACCCGCCCGCGCCCCTTCTTCTTGAGGAGCACCTGCGCGACGACGCCCTTCAGCGTCTCGGCGAGCACGGTGCGCACCTGATCCTGCTCCTCGGAGGGAAAGCCGTCGATGAGGCGGTCCACGGCCTTCGCGGCGGAGTTGGTGTGGAGCGTTCCGAAGACGAGAAGGCCGGTCTCGGCGGCCTGGAGAGCCATGGTCATCGTCTCGAGGTCCCGGAGCTCGCCGACGAGGAGGACGTCGGGATCCTCGCGGAGCGCGGCCTTGACCGCGGCCGCGAAGTTCATCGTGTCGAAGCCCACCTCGCGGTGCGTCATGATCGCCTTGTTCGAGACGTGCATGAACTCGACCGGATCCTCCACGGTCACCACGTGGAGCGCGCGGTTGCGGTTGATCCAGTCGAGGAGCGCCGCCAGCGTGGTGGACTTTCCGGAGCCCGTGGGTCCGGTCACGAGCACGAGGCCTCGCTGGATGCGCCCGACGCTCGCGACGATGGGCGGCATGCCGAGCTCCTCGATGGTGAGCACGCGGGGCGGGATCATCCGGAGCACGGCCGCCGCACCGTTCTCCTGCCGGAAGAGGTTCACGCGGAACCGGGCCCGGTCTCCCATCGCGTAAGCGAAGTCCGTGTCGCCCTTGGCCGACCAGTCGTCCCAGAGCTTCGGCGGCGCGATGGGCCGGATCAGGTTCTCGTACTCGTGCTCGGTGAGCGTCCGCCATTTGACGCGCTCGATGTCCCCATCCGTGCGGATCATGGGCGGAGAGCCCACGGCGAGGTGGAGGTCGGAGGCCTTCTTGTCGAGCACGATGCGCAGCAGCGCGTCGATGCGCCGCTGGCCGGGCGCCGAGGAGAGACCGGAGGGGGTCGTCATGCGAGGGCCTGCCTTTCTTCGGCGACGAGCTTCTCGAACGGCTCCTTCTTGGTGGCGCGATCGAGAGCGGCCTCGGGATCGACCTTGCCCTCCTCCACGAGCCTCAGGAGGGCCTGATCCATCGTGTTCATGCCGGACATCTGGCCCGTCTGGAGGGCCGAGGGCAGCTGGAACGTCTTGCCCTCGCGGATGAGAGCGGCGACGTTCTGCGTGCCCCGGAGGATCTCGAACGCGGCGACGCGGCCTTTTCCGCCACGGCGCGGCAGGAGCGCCTGCGAGACGACGGCCTTGAGGGAGTCCGCGATCATGGTTCGGATCTGACCCTGCTGACCCGGCGGGAACACGTTGATGACGCGGTCGATCGTCCCGGGCGCGTTCGTGGTGTGAAGCGTTCCGAAGACGAGGTGGCCGGTCTCGGAGGCCGAGATCGCGAGCGAGATCGTCTCGAGGTCGCGCATCTCGCCGATCATGATCACGTCGGGATCCTCGCGGAGCGCCGCTTTGAGCGCGCGAGCGAACGATGCGGTGTGGTGGGGCACCTGCCGCTGGTTGACGAGGCTCTCTTTGTTGGCGTGCACGAACTCGACCGGATCCTCGACGGTGATGATGTGCCCCTTGCGCTGCTCGTTGCAGCGGTCGACGAGCGCGGCGAGCGTGGTGGACTTGCCGCAGCCCGCGGGCCCCGTCACGAGAACGAGGCCCTGCGTGAACCGGGTGACGTCCCACACGGATTCGGGGAGCCCCAGCTCGCGGAGCGACGGGAGATGCTTCGGGATGAGCCGGAAGGCTGCATCCAGCCCGGCGCGCTGCCAGAAGAAGTTGGCCCGGAAACGGCCGAGACCCTCGATCTTGAGACAGGAGTCGATCTGGCGGTCCTTCTGCAGGCGATCCCATTCCTCCGCCGTCAGGACCTCTTTGCAGAGCGCCTGGGCCTTATCGCGGGTCATCACGGGTCCCGGGATCGGGAGCAGGTCGCCGTCGACACGGCGATGCGGCACGAACCCCGTCGCGAGGTGGAAGTCGGACCCCCCGCGGGCCATGGTGTCCCTCAGGTAGTCGACGAGCCGCGGATTCGGGTGCTGGGTGAAGTCGATGGGCTCGGGGGCCGCGACCACCGACGGGAGCGCGGCCTCCGCCGCGGCGCCCTGCAGCCGGCCCACCAACCGTCCCGCCTTCTCGCGCACGAGGGGGTCGATCGCCGTGTGCGCCGCGACCTTTCCCAGCTGGGCGCCCACCGCGGGAATGAGGTCGGGCACCTTGCGGGCGAGCTGGGCGAGAGCGTCGAGGATCTCCACCTGATCGTCGGGGCGCCCGTTCGCCGCCTTGAAGGCCTCGAACAGCGGCCCCGCCGCGCGCCGGTCGCCGAGGTCGGCGAGCGCCGCCGCCGCGGTGAGGAAGAGGTCGGGATCCCGCAGGAGGGCGCTGATCTCGCGCGCGACGTCGTCGTTTCCGCCGCCGAACCTCCCGAGGCCCTCGATGGAGCGGTGGTGGATCCACCAGTCGGTCTCGGTGCGCAGGAGGTGCATCCACGCGGGCACGCCTCGCGCGTCGTTGATGACGAGCGCCATCTCCTTGGCCCCCGCGGCCACGGCGGGGTCCGGGTTCGAGATCTGCTGCAGCAGCAGCGGCAGGAAGTTGGGCATGTACTGGCCCGCCGCCTCGAGCGCGCGGTCGCGCACCCAGACGTAGGCCCCGTTGAACTGCACGAGAAACCGGGTCACGAGCGCCTGAGGCGGCACCATCGCGAGGAGGCCCGCGGCCCCGGCCCTTACGACCGGGTTCGCGTCGGCGAGGAGCGGGAGGATGTCGTCCGTGTGGTCCGTCTTCGCGAGGGCGATGAGCCTCTTGAGGGTCGCGAACGCGGCCTCCGCGATGCGCCCGCCGCCGGAGCGGGCAACCTGCAGAACGGCGGGGATGAGATTCTCGGTGGGGTTCTTCTCGAGAACCCCGAGGGCCCCGAGCCGCAGCTCCTCGTTCTCGTCGGAGAGGAGCGGCAGGGCGAGCCCGGAGACCCTTTCGGCAGGACCCTTGAAGCCCCCGTCGGCGAGCGCCTTCAGAGCGCGCGCGCGGAGCTGGGGACCGCCGTCCATGAGGGACCTGCGGAAGACCCTGTAGGAGACGTCGGGCGGCAGGTCCTTCGCGACGTCGAGACACGCCACGAGGACGAAGTCGTCGCCGCCCTCGGAGAGCTCGGCGACGACGCGCGGGAAGTCCGCGCCTGCCAGCTCCTGGATGAAACGCTGGACGCCGCGCCGCTGGGCCTCGGAGCGGGTTCTCAGGAGCGGGGTCAGAGCGGCGAGGACCTGCTTCTGCTCCGGGTAGCGCTTCAGGAGGGCCATGGCCGCCTGGCGGAGCTCCGGAGCCGGATCGGCCGCCGCCCAGGCCACGTGCTCGGGCTCGTACTCCGTGAGCGCGACGAACTTGTCCAGGAGGGCCTTCTTCTGGGCTTCGCTCGTGAACTGCTTCGCCTTCAGCTGGGTCACGACCTGGGGTTCGTTGTGAAGACGTTCCCTGAGCTTGTCGAGTACCACGGAGGCCTCCTTCGCACGGCAGGGGGGAGAGCGCTATGCTAAACGAGAAAAGCGGTTCGTCTCGTGTTACGAAAGGTGACGCTCCGCGCGCGGCCGGCACCCGCGTATCGCAGCGCTTGGAGGTCGAAGATGCTCATTCGAAGGTACTTGGCACTCCCGGGCGGACTCCGGCACGGGCCTCGCATGGTTGAAGACGCCATGATGCGTTCCGCGCTCCCAGCAACTGCTCCGCCGCGCGCCTCGAGCTTCCGCCGCCCCCGCCGCGGCTTCACGCTCATCGAGCTCCTGGTGACCTGCGCGCTCATCGCGCTGGCGGCGCTCATCGGGCTCATCGAGGTTCAAAAGGCGTTCAAGAAGCAGCGGCTCGTGGCCTCCGCGCAGAACGTCGAGCAGTTCGCGAAGCGGGCCTATCAGCTCATGCAGGAGCGCAACGCCCTGCAATTCCTCTATCTCGCTCCCTACGATGCCACTCTCGGCACGCCCCTCCTGATCGTCGAAGACCGAAACGGGAACGGCTTTCCCGACAAGGTCACCGAAGTCGACACTACGCTCGCCGGCGCCGCCGACTCGGATGGCGTGACCCGCCAGCGTATGTACGTCATCCCCACGGGCGTGGACCCGTTGGGCTCTCCTCGCGACATCTCGCTGTCGCAGGTCAACGTCGACCAGGTCCAGAGCCTGAACTGGTCCTACTACGACTCCTCCAACCCGCCCGCATCGGCCGGACCCGTCTCGAACGTCCAGCCTCGCTGGATCCGCTGCGACTTCGTGGGGCGCACGGCCAACGACAACTGCGGGATGACCTCCTCGTCCGGCACTCCGGTCTGCCGGCTCGGGATGCAGCTTCCCGCCCCCGCCACCCTCGTCCTCACGCACCGCGACATGGTCGGCGGAACCCTCACCCCGTCCCGCGTCCACACCATCAACGTGAGCCCGGCCTGGAGCGTCTACGCGACGCGCACGCCGTAATGAGAGGTTTGCCGATGTCTCCTGAAGCAGGTTCCCTCTCGAGGTCCCGCCAGGCGGGTCGCCGCGGACGCCAACGCCGCGGCTCCGGTCTCATCGAGACGCTCATCGCCCTCGAGGTGATGACGCTCGCGATGATCGGGATCCTCCAGCTCTTCTCGCTCTCGATCCTCGTGAACGGCGTCGCCGCGGCACGTACGGTCATGATGTTCAAGGCGCAGCAGGTCGTCGAGAACATGCGCATCGCCATGGCGACCGGGGCGGTCGCCAGACCGGGCGGGTTTGCGGTTCCCCCTCAGCAGATCGGCGTGGCCGACGGAATCAACAAGTGCACCTCCGGCGGCACGGTGTTCTCGGGTGGCGGCACGGTGGCCATGACCCCCAACGCGGGAACCTACGAGCTGCCGTACTCGACCCTGCCTGCGTATACGTCGGCGGTCTCCGGGGCATCTCTTCCGAATTTCTGGGGGCCCCAGGGCGCCGGGGTGGTCGACGTGGTCAACGGCCCGTTCCGGGTCACCATCACCGTGGAGGGCACGGCCAGTCCCTGGACCGTCACGGTGACCTGCTACCCGGAGATCACCTCCGCCACCAACAGCACGTTCCTCGGTGGAGCGGCTGCCCTCACGGGAAAGAGGATCGACTATGTCGCCCAGCTCCGTTAGGGACTCCAGGAGCCGTCGCGCCTCCCGTCGCCGGGCGCAGCGAGGCTTCACCATGATCGAGGCCATGGTCTCGTTGATCCTCCTCGTCATGGTCCTGAGCCTTTCCATGTCGCTGCTCTTCTCGATGCGCTCGTTCGCGGAGAAGACCCAGTACAACGTCCAGCCGCGGCAGACGGCGCGCCGCGCGGTCGACTACCTGACCTACCACATCAGTGGCGCCGCGGATCTGAACTACGCCTTCAACCAGAATCACTACTACGGTCAGCCCAACGCGATCGTGACGTTCTACACGCCCAGCGACGCGGCGCGGACCGTCATCAACCAGGCTGCGTTCAACAATTTCGCCGGCACCGAGACGTCTGGCGGTCAGACGAACGCCGTTACCGGCACGGTTCCGGACCAGACGACCAACTGGGGAGATCTCGATACGGATCTCGTGACGCTCGCAGTCATCGACAACGCTCAGACGACGAAGGCGGCCGTCTGGCCGGGCGACCGGACCTCGGCGGTGTTCTTCAACTACCGCGCAGGCTGCAGCGTCAGCGATGCGGTGAACCTGCAGCTCTTCCAGCAGGCCACGGGCTACAACGCCGCCACCGGACGCAGCGGTCTTCTGATGCTCTTCGACGAGGCGGGGGCCTGGGACTACTACCGCATCGGCACGTACACCTCGAGCAACTGCGCGAACCCCGAGAACGTCATCTCGGTCACCGGTCAGGCCGCCGGCTACGAAACGGCTCCCTCGGGAACCCCCTTCCTGACCAAGCCGACGCTCGCGACGGGCGTCTCCTTCGTCTCGTTCAGGGTTCGCAAGCCGACGGATGCCCTCGGGGTCCCGACAGGTCCGCCGAATCTCGAGCAGAAGATCGGACTGTTCGATCCGCTCTGTGACCGGCCCAGCCCGGCCGTGGGCTGCCCCGCGGTCGGCTTCACGCCGATCATGGAGGGCATCGAGAACCTCCAGATCGCCTATCTCTTCGGTGACGGTTCATTCCGGAACGGATCCGGGACGACGCTCGGCGGCCGTGGAGTTCCTTCCCAGGCGGGGCCCTGCGCATCCGCGTCGGCGACCTGCACGTTCGGGCTCATCAACGGACCGAACCCTGCGAATCCGACCACCACGCTGTCGACCGACGTCACGAACGTCGTCGGGCTGCGGGTGTCGGTGATCGCGCGATCCCCCGCGCTGCCCATCGGGGCCAAGAGCCTCTCGGCGGGCACGTCGGGCTTCCGGATGCAGAGGCCGGCGCTCGAGGACAGCTCTGCCGGCCCCCTCGCGACGGCCAATGACGACTGGTTCGAGCGCTACCGGCTCACCACCAACATCCTGCTCCGCAATCGGAATCTGAGGTACTGACCATGGCCAGCTTCGTTCCCAGGGATTCCCAGACCGGCCCCACCGCCGGGAAGCAGTACGGAAAGCGCGGGAAGAGGGGGAGCGCCCTCATCACCGTCATCCTGATGCTCCTCGTTCTGACCGTCGTGGGTGTGGGCGTCGCCTACCTCACTCAGGTCGAGGATCGCATCACGGGGAACGATCGCTACCTGAAATCGGCGTTCTACGCCGCGGAGACCGGGCTTCGGGTCGGTGAGGCCGTGATCCTCGGCACGATCACCAACCCCTCCCAGATGGGGCCCGAGCTCCTCGTCAAGTCCGGGCTCGGCGGACCGAACGGAAACACCACTCCGAACCTCGTGCTGCCGGGCGGCGGAAGAAACGGCCGCGTGCTGTCCCTCGGGGGCGTCGAGTATTCGCCCGCCGTGTCCACGACCTGCTGCTCCGTTGCTCCCATCACCGTCACGGGCGTGCCGGACGGACAGGTGACCCAGGCGAGGTACACGCTCTACGTCCGGAACAATCCGGATGATCCTTCGGGCACCGAAACGGACGATCAGGACGGCAAGGTCAACCTGATCTCCGTGGGACAGGTGCTCGTGGGGGTCACGACGCCCGTTCCCGTGGCCATCACGAAGATCCTCGAAGAGCAGATCTCGCTGGCCCGGGCGGGAACGCAGTCACCAGACCAGAAGGGCGGCTTCTCGAGCGGCTCCTCTGGCGGGACCGTGGGTTGACGAGGGCTGAGCCATGACGAGTTTCGACGGTCGCCACGGTCGCGATACGGGTGAATCGGAAGAGAGACGGACGATGAAACACAAGCTGCGGATCTCCCTGCCCTCCTGGCTCAGGAGAACCTCCGCCGTGGCCTTGAGCGCCCTGATGCTCCTGACGCCCGTGGTCCCCGCCGAGGCCCAGTCAATCCAGGAAGGAGTCGATCCGCTGCGGCAGATCGGCGCCAACGTCGTTCGCGCCAACCTCGCGATCCTGTTCGACGTGACCGGCTCGATGGGCCGCGACATCTATCTCGAGCCCCTCCGTGACGAAAGCGGCTCCACGACCGGCAACACCGTGGGCGTGGATTCGGTT
>JAEUQS010000432.1 GCA_016789625.1 Acidobacteriota bacterium
TTCCTCGTGTCGCGCGTGCGGCGCGAGATGCGGCAGGCGCGCGAAAGAAGGACCAAGGCAGGTTGAAAGAAGACAGCTCGGTCTCCGGGACGGCTCCCTCTGCGACGACCGCCCGGCTCCTCATCCGGTGCGCCGACCGGCCCGGCATCGTGGCGGCCGTGTCGTCGTTTCTGCATGCTCACGGCGCGAACATCACCGCCCTCGACCAGCACTCCACGGACCCCGAGGGCGGCACGTTCTTCATGAGACTCGAGTTCCAGACGCCGCACCTCGACGTGGGCCGCGCGACCCTCGAAAGGAGCTTCGGCGAGGTCGTCGGCGCGCGCTTCGACATGGACTGGCGGCTCTCGTACGCGGCCGAGAAGCAGAAGATGGCCATCTTCGTCTCGCGCTATGACCACGCGCTCCTCGAGGTTCTGTGGCGCTGGTCGCGCGGCGACCTGCCCGCCGAGCTGACGATGGTGGTCGGCAACCACCCCGACCTGCGCTCCGCGGTCGAAGGCTTCGGCGTGCCGTTCCATCACGTCGCGTTCACGAAGGAGACGCAGGAATCCGCGGAGCTGCGCCTCGTGGAGCTCCTCGACGGCCAGGCCGACGTCCTCGTGCTCGCGCGCTACATGCAGATCCTCTCTCCGGGTTTCGTCGCCCGGTTTCCCATGCGCATCGTCAACATCCACCACTCGTTCCTGCCGGCGTTCGTCGGAGCCGACCCCTACAAGAGGGCCTACGAGCGGGGCGTGAAGCTCATCGGCGCGACCGCGCACTACGTGACCGAGCACCTCGACGAGGGGCCGATCATCGAGCAGGACGTGCTGCGCGTGTCGCACCGGCACAGCGAGGCCGAGCTGAAAGCCCTCGGCCGCGACATCGAGCGGCACGTGCTCGCCCGCGCGCTGCGCTGGCACCTCGAGGACCGCGTCCTCGTGCACGGCAACAAGACCATCGTCTTCGCCTGAGGCGGAATCAGACCAACCCAGCCAACCTGGCCAGCGCCGCGCCGAGGTCGGGTTTGTCCGTCAGCACGGGCAGCATCGGGTCCGGCCTTCTCGAGAAGCGCAGCGGGGCGCTCTTGATCGTGAAGACCTTGGGGTCCAGCCGGGGCACGACCTCGCTCCAGGAAAGCGGCGTCGACACGGGCGCTCCCGGCAGAGGCCGCACGCAATAGAACGACGCCATGAGCTTGCCGTGCCCGTTCTGGAGGAAGTCCACGTAGACCTTGCCCTCTCGCTTCTCGACGACGCGATTGACGGTCGCGATGTCCTTCCGCCGCGACACGATCACCCTCGCGAGGAGCTCGCCGAACACCTTGGACTCGTCGTGCGTGAAGGCGCCGCCGAGCGGGATCAGCACGTGGAGCCCCGAGGAGCCGCTCGTCTTCACGTAGGACGGCAGCTCCAGCGATTCGGTCAGCTCGCGGGCCGCGAGCGCGACGGACACCACGTCCTCGAACGGCGCGCCCTTCGGGTCGAGGTCGAGCAGGCACCAGTCGGGACGCGCGAGGTTCGTGACGCGGCTCGCCCAGATGTGGAGCGGAATCGTCGCGAGGTTCGCGAGGAAGACGAGCGCCTCCTCGCTCTCGCAGATGAAGTAGTCGATCTCGCGACCTCCATGCTCACTGAAGAGCCTCACGGTGCGGAGCCAGCCCGGGACGTGGTCGGGCGCATCCTTCTGGAAGAAGTTCTTGCCGTGGATGCCGTCGGGGAACCGCGTGAGGACGAGCGGCCGGTCCGCGAGATACGGCAGCAGATGCGGTGCGACCGCGCGGTAGTAGTCCACGAGATCGCCCTTGGTGTAGCCGTCCTCGGGCCAGAAGACCTTCGTGAGGTTCGAGAGCTTGGCCTTCTTCGCCGGGGCGCCAGCCTCCGCCGGTGCCGCGGGCGCCGTTTCGGTCGCGAGGTCGGCCATCGGGTCCGTGAGGAGGCATTCCGTGGGCAGCTTGTCGTCGCGGAGCCGCAGGAACGTGGGCTCGCGGAGAAGGCCGTCGACCGTCCAGTCCTTGAAGCGCACCTCGGCCACGTAGCGAGGCGTGATCCAGTGATAGCCCTTCTCGGCGGGCGGGTTCACCACCGTCGGCGCGGGCTCGAGATCGGCCTCGAGCTTGGCGCGGAGCGGCCCGAGCGCCTTCTCGGTGAAGCCCGAGCCCGCCTTGCCCACGAAGACCCAGACGTTCCCCTTCCGGAGGCCGAGCACGAGGGCGCCGAAGCCCGTGCGCGAGCCCTCGGGCTCCGTGTAGCCCACGACGGCGAAGTCGTCCGTGTGCTCGAGGCGGATCTTGAGCCACGAGGGCGAGCGACCGGCCCGGTAGGGGGCGTCCTTCCTCTTGGCCATGATCCCTTCGAGGCGCAGCCGCGCGACGCCGTCGAAGAACGCAACGCCCTGGGTGTCGATGTGGTCGAGGTAGCGCACGGACCCGGCTTTCGGCAGGAGCTTCTCGAGGAGCTCCTTGCGCGCCCGGAGCGGCAGAGGCCTCACGTCGAAGTCCTCGAAGCCGAGGAGATCGAAGGCGTAGTACGTCGCGGGCGCGACGGCGGCGGCCCGCGCGAGATCCGCGGGGCGCGAGAGGAGCGCGCGCTTCTGGAGGGCGTTGAAGCTGGGCTTTCCCGACGCGTCGGGCACGACGACCTCGCCGTCCAGCACCAGGTGCCCGAACGGCAGGGCCGCGACCGTGCGGAGGACCTCGGGGAACGCCGGTGTCTCGCTGCCGCGGCGGAGGAGGAGGCGCGCTCCCCCGCCCGCGTGCTTCTCGGCGAGCAGGCGATAGCCGTCGTACTTGAGCTCGAAGAGGTGCTCGGCGGAATCGAAGGGCGCGGACCGCGGCTCGGCGAGCATGAGCCCGACCGAGCCCGCGTCCACGTTCCTGCGGGGCGCTCCCAGCCTCTCGAGCGTGGCGCGCACCTCGGCAGCGCGGCCCTCCGCCCCGCCGGCGTGCAGCTCCTCGAGCGAAAGGCCGGAGAGCACCGACTCCTCCGTGTAGGGCCGGTCCTTTCCCGAGAACCCGTCGGGCCGCTTCAGGAGGAGCCACTCGCGCGGCTTGCCGCTCGTGCGGAACAGATGCCACTTGCCCCGCAGCTTGTGGCCCCGCAGCGTGAAGTCGAGCTTGCCGGCCTCGACTCCTTCGCGCGGATCGCCGTCGGGCAGGAACAGCCCGCGGTCCCAGAGGATCATCGGGCCCGCACCGTACTGCCCCTTCGGGATCACCCCTTCGAACTCTGCGTACTCGATGGGGTGGTCCTCGGTCTGCATCGCGAAGCGCTTCTCGGACGTGTCGTTGGACGGCCCCTTCGGCACGGCCCAGGACTTGAGCACGCCGTCGATCTCGAGGCGGAGGTCGTAGTGGAGATGGGTCGCGTCGTGCTTTTGCACCACGAACAAACGTGCCCCGCCGCCGGTCCGGGCGTCCGCCGCGGGCTCGTTTCCGAAGGGCTCCGGAGTCTTTCCGGCCGAGCGCTTCTCGCGATACGTCCGGAGCAGATCGGCGCTCGGGGGCGCCTTCGTCCTCGGACCTTGTGCCGGCACGACGCGTATGATAGGTCGATGGCAGCACGCTCGATCGGAACCGCCTACGTATCGTTCGGCCTCGTCTCGATTCCGGTGAAGCTCTACTCCACGGGCGAGGCGTCTTCGGGGGTCGGCTTCAACCTGCTGCACGGCAAGTGCGGGTCGAAGCTGAAGCAGCAGTACATCTGCCCCAAGGACGGCGACGTCGTGCCCCGCGACCAGATGATCAAGGGCTACGAGTTCGCCAAGGACCAGTACGTCACGTTCACCGAGGACGAGCTCAAGGCGTTCGCCGAGAAGGCCTCCAAGACCATCGAGATCGTGGAGTTCGTGCCCGCCTCGAAGGTCGATCCCCTGTACTTCGACGGGGCCTACTTCCTGGGCCCCGACACGGGCGGCGAGAAGCCGTACCGCCTCCTCGGCGAGGCCATGAAGAAGACCGGTCGCACCGCGCTCGCGAAGTGGGCCTCCCGCGGCAAGCAGTACATCGCCATGGTGCGCGCCATGGACAAGGGGCTCGTGCTCCA
>JAEUQS010000443.1 GCA_016789625.1 Acidobacteriota bacterium
TCCACTTTGTCCCCCTCGTGGAAGTCGATGGCGCGCCGCGTGCCGCCCCCGAGACTGGAGTTGAAGAGGCCCTTGGGATCCTTCACGAAGGCTCCCTTGGCGAACGTCAGCTTCACGGCGCTCTTGTAGGACTCACCCGTGCAGATCAGCCCGTCGTGGGACCAGACGGGGCCGCCCCACTTCCACTCCTCGGTCACGTCCGGGTCCGCCTCGTGGATCAGGGCGCGGAGCTTGGCGAGCATCTCACCCCGCCAGTCCCCCAGATCCTCGATTCTGCCGTCGATGAGCGCCGAGGCGGCCTGGCCGGACGCGGGCGGGCCCTTCTTCATACCGCTTCGAGGTACGCCCCGAGCCCGTGCCGGCCGCCCTCGCGCCCGAACCCGGACTCCTTGTAGCCGCCGAACGGCGACGTGGGGTCGAACTTGTTGTACGTGTTCGCCCACACGACGCCGGCGCGAAGCCGCTGCGACACCTTGAAGATCTTGGAGCCCTTGTCGGTCCAGACGCCGGCCGACAGTCCGTACATGGTGTTGTTGGCCTTCTCCACGGCCTCGTCGGGCGTGCGGAACGTCTGGATCGCGAGGACGGGTCCGAAGATCTCCTCGTTCGCGATGCGGTGCGACTGCGCGACGTTCGTGAAGAACGACGGCGCGAAGAAGAAGCCCCGACCCGGCAGCGCGCACGGCGACTGTGTGAGCGTCGCGCCCTCCTCGACCCCGCTGTCGACGAGCATGCGGATCTTCTGCAGCTGCTCCTTGCTGTTGATCGCGCCGACATCGGTGTTCTTGTCGAGCGGATCCCCCACGCGCAGGGTCCTGATGCGGTGCGTCAGCTTGCGCACGACGAGATCGTGAACAGCTTCTTCGACGAGCAGGCGGGAACCCGCACAACAGACGTGGCCCTGGTTGAAGTAGATGCCGTTGACGATGCCTTCGATCGCCTGGTCGATCGGCGCGTCGGCGAACACGATGTTCGCGGCCTTGCCGCCCAGCTCGAGCGTCAGACGCTTGCCGGTGCCGGCGCAGGCCTTCTGGATGCGCTTTCCCACCTCGGTCGAGCCCGTGAACGCGACCTTCCCGACCTTGGGGTGCGACACGAGCGCGGCGCCCGTCTTCCCCGCGCCGGTGATGATGTTCACGACGCCGGGCGGGAGGTCGGCCTCCTCGATGATCTGCGCGAGCCGCAGCGCGGTGAGCGGCGTCGTCTCGGCCGGCTTGAGCACACAGACGTTGCCCGTCGCGAGCGCGGGCGCGAGCTTCCACGCGGCCATGAGGAGCGGGAAGTTCCAGGGGATCACCTGGCCGCAGATGCCGATGGGCTGCGCCTTGCGGCCGCCCGGGAACGCGTAGTCGAGCTTGTCGGCCCAGCCCGCGTAATAGAAGAAGTGCGCGGCGGCCAGCGGCACGTCCACGTCGCGGGATTCCTTGATCGGCTTGCCGCCGTCCATGGACTCCAGCACGGCCAGCTCCCGCGCGCGTTCCTGGATGATGCGCGAGATGCGGTAGACGTACTTGCCGCGCTCCTTGGGCGGCATCTTTCGCCAGTATTTCTCGTAGGCCTTCTCGGCCGCGCGCACCGCGGCGTCCACGTCGGCCTCGTTCGCCTCGGCCACCTCGGCGAGCTTCTGCTCCGTCGCGGGGTTGATCGTGTCGAAGTAGAGGCCGCTCTTCGGCGCGACCCACTTGCCGCCGATGAAGAGCTCCCAGCGCGGCGCGATCTTGAAGTGATCGGTCGCCTCCGGCGCGGGCGCGTAGTCCCAGGTGGTGAAGTCGGGCACGGGCGTCTGAA
The DNA here is from genome assembly GCA_016789625.1 of Acidobacteriota bacterium. GTDB lineage: Bacteria > Acidobacteriota > Thermoanaerobaculia > UBA5066 > UBA5066 > JAEUQS01. The sequence goes on from JAEUQS010000443.1 coordinate 1,789, forward strand.
CCACGGGGGACGCCTGACGGCCGTTCATCTTCTTGACGTTTGAGGAGCTGGAAGAGGCCATCGCGTCAATCCTTCGTGAATTCGTCGCCGGAGCGGTAGCGTCCGGTCTCTTCCTTGGAGAGCTGCATGAGAAGGTCGTTGAGGAGCGCCGACGCGCCGAACCGGAACAGATCGGGCGTGAGCCAGTCGGCACCCAGCGTCTCCTTCACCACCACGAGGTAGTGGAGCGCCTGCTTCGACGTGCGGATGCCGCCCGCGGGCTTCATGCCTATCTTGATGCCCGTCTCGAACCAGTGATCCCGAATCGCCTCGAGCATGCAGAGCGTCACGGGCACCGTCGCCGCGGGCACGACCTTTCCAGTCGAGGTCTTGATGAAGTCGGCCCCGGCCGCGATCGCGAGGTCCGAGGCGCGGCGCACGTTGTCGTAGGTTTCCAGCTCGCCCGTCTCGAGGATCACCTTGAGGTGCGCGGCCTCGCCCTGAGAGCGCTGACAGGCTTCCTTCGTGGCGACGATCTCGTCGAACACCATCCGGTACTTGCCCGAGAGGAACGCCCCGCGGTCGATCACCATGTCGATCTCGTCGGCCCCCCAGGCCACGGCGCGGCGCGTGTCGGTGAGCTTCACCGAGAGCGGCGAGCGGCCCGCGGGAAACGCCGTCGCGACGCTCGCGACCTTCACCGTCGAGCCCGCGAGCGCGCCCTTGGCGACCTCCACGAGGTCGGGGTAGACGCAGACGGCCGCGACCGACGGCACGTCGCTCCGCGTGGGATCGGGACGGCGCGCCTTCGCGCACATCTGGATCACCTTGCCGTGCGAGTCCTTGCCTTCCAGCGTGGTGAGGTCGCACATCGAGATCGCCAGGCGGATCCCGGCGACCTTCGTGGCCTTCTTGATCGAGCGCTTGCCGAGAGAGGCGGCGCGCTCCTCGAGGGCCACCTGGTCGACGGTGACGCTGCGCAGCAGAGAAGAGTGGAACGTCGGGGTCGGGTGATCGGCCGTCGCGCTCATGAGTGAGCGGATTCTAGAACTCGGCGCGAGGGTGGGCGCGGTTACTCGTAACGTAGCGCGTCGGCCGGAAGGAGCCGTGCCGCGCGGCGCGCCGGCAGGGCCGACGCGAGGAGCACGAGGAGGAAGCCGATTCCGAGGATCGCGGCCACGTCGAGCGGCTGCGGCCGGAACGGCATCCAGGAGAGGTAGTAGACCTTCGCGATCTCGGGCGGGAAGCGCACGGCGTGCGTCTTCGTGAGCACCGCGCACACCACGAGGCCGATGCCCGTTCCGAGGAGCAGACCCGCGCCGCCCAGGAAGAGCCCCGCGACCCGCAGCACCCGCGACGCGACGCGGGGCGGCGCGCCCAGCGCGGCCAGGACGCCCAGCGCCCGCGTCTTTTCTGTGAGCAGGACGACGAGCGAAGAGACGACCGTGCCCGCGGCCACCGCCACGATGAGCGCGAGCGCCACGAAGAGCAGCGTCTGCTGCAGCAGCAGCGCGCCGAAGAGGTCGCGGTTGAGGCTCTTCCAGTCGAGCACGGTCGCCCGGTCGCCCAGGACGTCGAACGCCGCGTTCACGGTCTTCTCCGAGATCGAGGCCCGCTCGAGCTTCAGCTCGTAGATGCGGCGCGCGTCGGCCGGGGCGAAACGCTCGAAGGCCGCGAGCGGCACCACCGTCCAGCTCTCGTCCACCTCGGAGAAGCCCGTGTCGAGGAGCGCCACCACGTGGAGCAGCGTCCTCCGCGGCGGGGAGAGCCCCTTCGAGAGCGAGAGGTTCGACGTCTCGAGCACCACCACGCCGCCCAGCCCGACTCCGAGGCGCGCCGCGAGGCCGGCACCGAGGAGGGCCGGGGTCTCACCCCGGGCCTCTGCCGCCGCGAAGAGCGCCCGCGTTCCGGGCACCCGCGAGAGGAGCCGCGTCGTCTCGAGGCCCTGCGGCACGTCCAGCCCCTTCACGAGCGTGTCGGCCCCCGAGGCCACGCCCGCGGAGAGCACGAGCCCGGGCGCGAACGCCGTGCGGGCCACGGCGGTGACGTTGGGCAGCGCGCGCAGGCGCTTCTTCAGCTCCTCTTCCGGCACCTGGCTCGCCGGATCGGGCACCACGAGCACCTCGGCGTTCGTGCCCGCCAGCTTCTCGGCCAGCTCCCCGCGATAGCCCGACATGAGCCCCATCCCCACGACGAGGGCGGCGGCGCCCAGCGCCACGCCCGCGAGCGCCAGAGTCGCCACGGTGCCGAGGAGGCCCGTTCCGCGCCCCCTCAGGAAGCGCCGCGCGAGAAACAGGGTGAGGTTCACCCGGTGATGATGCCCGAGGGCCGCGCCTGATACGCTTGCGGGTCACGCGTCCCGCGCGATCCTCATACCGAAGGACCTTCAATGATCCGACGCCCCCTCGCGGCTGCCCTGACCCTTGCCCTGCTGCTTCCGCCCGGCCTCGAGGCCTCTCAGGCGCCGCGAAGAGCCGAGTCGCCCCTCACGGCCCTCCAGGCCGCCAAGATCTCACCGTTCGTGCTGAACGCGACCGCCGAAGGCGCCGAGGCCGACTTCCTCGTCGTGCTCGGCGAGCAGGCCGATCTCAGCGGGGCGTCGCTGCTTCCCACCAAGGAGGCCAAGGGCCGCTTCGTGAGGGACCGGCTGTGGGAGGTCGCCCAGCGCACCCAGAAGCCGCTCCGCGACGCGCTCGCCAAAGACGCCACCGAGGTCCAGAGCTTCTACATCGTCAACATGCTCCGCGTGAAGGGCGCCCGTCCCGTCGTCGAGTCGCTCGCGCGAAGGACCGACGTGGCCCGCATCGAGGCGAACCCGCGCATCCACAACAAGCCCGTGATCCCCACGCCCGAAACGCGCGACGCCCTCGCGCCGGCCGCGCAGACGAACATCAACTACGTGATGGCGCCCGACGTGTGGGCCCTCGGCTTCACGGGTCAGAACGTCGTCGTCGCGGGGTCGGACACCGGCATCCGCTGGGATCACGAGGCCCTCAAGCCCCACTACCGCGGCTGGGACGGCATGACCGCGAATCACGACTACAACTGGCACGACAGCGTCCACACCGGCGGCAGCTCCTGCGGCGCGAACACCACCGCCCCCTGCGACGACAACGGCCACGGCACCCACACCGTGGGCACGGCCGTGGGCCAGGTGTCGGCCGGCAACAACGAGATCGGAGTCGCGCCCGGCGCCAAGTGGATCGGCTGCCGCAACATGAACGCCGGAGTCGGCACACCCGCCACCTACACCGAGTGCATGGAGTTCTTCCTCGCGCCTTACCCCGTGGGCGGCACGCCGGCGCAGGGTGATCCGGCCAAGGCCCCGCACGTGACGATCAACTCCTGGGGCTGCCCGGCCGACGAGGGCTGCTCGGCCAACACGCTCCTCACGGCCGTGAACGCGCAGAAGGCCGCGGGCATCTTCATGGTCGTGGCCGCCGGCAACGAGGGCTCGGGCTGCTCGACGGTGGGCGATCCGCCGTCGTTCTACGAGAGCGCGTTCTCGGTGGGCGCCCTCAACACCGGCGCCGACACCGTCGCGGGCTTCTCGAGCCGCGGGCCCGTCACGGCCGACGGCTCGGGCCGCATCAAGCCCGACATCATGGCTCCCGGCACGAGCATCCGCTCGTGCACGCCCGGCTCCACCTCGAGCTACAGCTCGGCGTTCAGCGGAACGTCCATGGCGACGCCGCACGTCTCCGGCGTCGCGGCGCTCCTCCTCTCGGCCAAGCCCGTGCTCGAGGGCCTGACCGACCAGATCGCGAAGATCCTCACCGACACCTCCGTGCACATCGCGAGCTCCGCCTGCAGCTCGAGCGGCTTCCCGAACAACACGTTCGGCTGGGGTCGCATCAACGCGCTGGCCGCAGTGAACCTCGCGTCGACGCGCCCCATCGTCGCCAGCGTCTCGCCGCCGACCGGTCCTGCCACGGGCGGCACAACGCTGACGATCACGGGCGAGAACTTCTCCCCGTCGCTCTCGCCCACGCTCCGCACGGCGCTCGCTCCCACCGTCGCCTCGACCGTGACGATCGGCGGGGTCGCGGCGAACGTCGTCTCCGCGACGGCCACGCAGATCGTCGTCACCACACCGCCCCATGCCGCCGGCTTCGCCGACGTGACCGTCACGAACCCCGGCGGCACGCCGGACTCCGGGACGCTCGTGGGCGGCTTCCAGTTCTCGCCCTGCGGCGCGCCCACCACCGCTTCGAGCAACGGACCGCTCTGCACCGGCGACACCTTGAACCTCTCGACGCCCGTCGTAGGCGGCGCCACGTATACGTGGACCGGGCCGAACGGCTTCAGCTCCACGAGCCGCACGCCCTCGATCCCCAACGTCACCACGGCGAACGCCGGCACCTACAGCGTCTCCGTCGCCACCAGCATGAGCTGCGTCGCGCCCCCGGCCACCACCGACGTCGCCATCTCCGCGCCCGCGGCCCAGCCCTCGATCACCGGCGCGACCTCGGTGTGCACGAACGCGGCGCTCACGCTGAACGCCACGGCGGGCTACACGAGCTATCAGTGGTACCGCGGCGGGAACCCCATCGGCGGCGCGACGTCGGCCACGTACACGAAGATCGCGACGGCCGGCGACAGCGGCAGCTACACCGTGACGGGCGCGCTCGGAACGTGCCCGCCCTCGACCGCCTCGAGCCCCGTCGTCGTCACGGTCGCGCCCTGCGCCGCGCCCACGGCCAGCTCCGTCACGCCTCCCTGCGCGAGCACCGTGGGCGGACGCAGCATCACCATCACCGGCTCGGGCTACCAGCCCGGCGCGACCGTCACCCTCGCGGGCGTGCCCGCGACCGTCACGAACGTCGCGCCCGGCAGCATCACCGTCACCGCCGGCTCCCGCGCGGTGGGGCCCGCGACGCAGGGTGATGTGAAGGTCATCAACCCCGACAACCAGACGGCGACCCTCGTCGACGGCTTCTCGTACGCGCTCCGCGGCGACGCGAACAACAACGGCTCGATTACCGGAGCCGACGCGTTCTTCCTGAACCTCCACGTGTTCCTCGGCGGCACGGCGCCCGCGACCCTCTGCAACGGAGACGCCAACGGCAACGGCGCGATCACGGGGGCCGACGCGTTCTTCCTGAACCTTTTCGTGTTCCTCGGAGGCACCCCTCCCGGGCCTTAGTGTCCTGGGGGCACCATGGCCGGTGCCCCCAACCCCCCTCCGAGCCAATCGCTGCCTTCGCCGGGGCGGAACGGCCTTTCGGGGGGGCCTGGGGGGATCGAGAAACCCCCAGGTTCATAAGGC